>JAGDBK010000092.1 GCA_017959065.1 Clostridia bacterium
AGATCCTGCGACTGCTCTCAAGGACAGTGCCGGCTACGGCAGTTTTTCGGGGGCATCGGCAATCATCTACGACCACGGAGACAACGCCTATACGATCTATCTGCGCCCGGAGGACGGCCCGGCGGCGGTAAAGATCGAAGCCTCTCTGACGCTGGAAGAGATGGCGGCGCTTTTGAGCAGTATCCGTCTGTTTGACGTGACAGCCGGCACTGACTCAATTGTTCGGGAACAGGGTAAAATTCTTCCCGAATTAAAAGAGGCTTGTGAAGATTTTATAAATCAAACCGCTGGATTTCCGATGGCTGGACCGACGGAAATCCTGTACGACCAGGCTTATCCCGTAACGTTTACGGAGGGCTTTCTGACGGAACGATATAAAGAAGAAGGCAGTCTTCTGGCATTGGCTGGAGAAAACCACCAGTGGAGGATTCCGGTATTTTTTGAGGATGAGAAAAGCGGAGAAATACGTCTGACTCAGAATGAAAATGGCAGTTGGGCAGTAGCGGGGTGGCTGAAAAACGAAGAAAAGGAACCGCAGGTTGCTGCTTCTATGGACGCGATACGTGCTGCGATCGACCAAAATCCGCAGCTTGCAAAGGCGGAAACAGTAAGAATACTGGCAGACGCGCTGTATAATGCGGTTTTCGTGGTTGTCGTTTCAGGCGGCCAGGAATATGTTGTTCCTTTCGGTATTCGACTGGAAGAAGCGAAAATCGAAACCGGAACCGGAACCGTGTATACGGCCGATGATTTAATTGATTTATTAGAACGGTGTTTTAAGGAAGAAAACCTTTCGACACAAAACAGGGAAGAAATACAAGATAATTCCGACATGGAGATGCAGGCCAATATTGTAAGGGCTCGGACTTTTGATACTTTTCAGGAATTAGAAGAGAATGAAAAGAAGCAGGAGAATGGCTTGACTGCATACTACGTTCCAGCGGTTCTGGGAGAGGAATGCAGTTTAATTGGGATTTCAAAGCGGGAAGGCGTTTACTTGGTCACTTCCTATCAGGTCTTTACTGAGACCATACATCCTGATGCCGCTACAGCATATGAGCGAGAGTTGGTGGGAAACGTTCTTTGTACTCAATATCTGTTTTCCGAACCCGATGGTACTATAGAAATGTTTCGAAGGAATAATTACCAGGAAATGCAGTATGGAGGCAGAGTCATTTATGTTAAGGAGGCACGGAGTCAACGGGATGATTCTGTTCTGCTTGGATATGAAGTCGTTTTTGCAATCGATCAGACAGCATTTCATATTCATCTGCCTGCGGTAAACAGTTTCGAGGAAATGCTGCAATTTACAGAATTAGTTAAGCATGTCATAGAATAAATGATAAGGTTCTGCCGTTTAGCGGCATGTAGGGTGAAACTGATTACGAGTGGCCGCCGCAGAAAAAACACTTGTATTACTGCCTAAAATATGGTAAATTTTATACAGTAAATCGAACTTGGGAGAATTTACCCATGCATAGCTACGACTATTCTTTTTTGAAGAGAAGCATTCCCGGCAGCATCGTCGGGCTGACAAGCATCATCGCAGACCTGAAGGCGAAGGAAGACTTCAGAAAAACCCAGTATAAAGAAACTTTTGAAACCCTGCAAAAAACGGCCATGATAAAATCCGTCGAGGGCAGCAATGCCATTGAGGGAATCGTCACCAGCACTTCAAGAATCAAGGAAATGATCGACGGAGCTGCTCCGGAAACACACGACGAGAAAGAAATCTCCGGCTACAAAGATGCGCTGAATCTTATTCATACGAATCATTCGGATCTGGACGTAAGGGAAGACGTCATCCTGGCATTCCATCGCATGATTGTTGGCCAGACAAACAGCGCGGGAGCGGGAAAGTATAAAAGCGTGGACAATTATATTATGGAGTACGGCAGGGACGGAAGCCGCCGGATCCGGTTTAAGCCGGTTTCGGCAAAAGACGTTCCCGGAGATATGGAGCAGATGCTGCTTGCCTATTATGAGGCGAGGCAGGACGCTGAAATATCTCCCCTGCTCCTGATACCCTGTTTTGTTCTGGACTTTCTCTGTATTCATCCGTTCAGCGACGGCAACGGCAGGATCTCCAGACTTCTTATCGTACTGTTGCTGTATCTGGCCGGATATGATATTGTCCGTTACGTCTCTTTCGAAGGCGAGATCAAAGCGCACAAAGAAAGCTACTATGACGCTCTCGAGAGATCCTCGGAATTGTGGCACGAAAACAAAAACGATTATACGCCGTGCATAGTCTTCTTCCTTCAGATCATGTATCGGTGCTTTAAAGAACTGGACGGTTCCTTTACGGAGATGTCGATAAAGAAAGCTAAGAAATCGGAGCGTGTCGAAAACGTTCTTATGAATGCGATCGTTCCGATCTCCAAGCAGGAGATCGCTGAGAAAGTCCCGGACGTCAGTATAAAGACGGTAGAACTGGTTTTAAGCCGGATGCTGAAAGAAAAGAAGATCAGGAAGATCGGCAGTTATAAAGATGCGCGATACTTCCGCAGCTGTTAGATGACATAAAATGAAAAAGGAGTCAGTATGAAAGCACGCTTATCTGTTCCGATCCTTTTGCTCGTCCTTCTGGCCGGGCTGTGTTCTGCCTGTTCGAAGGATCCGGCGGAAAGCGAGCCCGTGACCGAGGCGCCTTCCGCCTCCGCGGCAGTTCCGTCTGAAACGTCTCCGGAAAAGACTGCTCCTGAAAATACCGAACCGGCCCCGCCCGAAACGACGCCGCAGACGCCTCCCGAATCGGAGACCGCCGAAACGACGCCTTTCGAGCCGGCCGCCGTGGTCATTCCGGCGCCGGAGATGGGGGATAAAGTACGGCTTTCCGAACGGCCGGCGGAAGAGATCATCGACTACCTGTATGACTTCGGCTATGATTTCATGTCCGATGCCGGCAGTAAGCCGGATCCTAAAAAAGATAAGGAAACCGTCGAAAAAACGCTTGCCATGGTCAGAGAGGCGGAAGAGTCCCCGTATTCTTTCATGGGACACGCCAACTATTACCTGATCAACAATTCTTATGAAACGCTGAGAAAAGCCGTCTGCGCCTACTACGAATGGCCCGTAATCCGGCTGATCCTGCAAAGCGGGACGGACGGCGGCACGGTCGTTTCGGAGTTCCAGCTGTGGTCCCTTCCGGACGCATTCTTCGGCAGAGATACGAAGACGACCGAGACCGGGGTAAGGATGGTGTTCATCTCTCCCAGTGCTCAGAAGCCGGATTTCCGCCGCAAAATGACGATTTATCTGGAATCGGCCGAGGTCATCACGCAGAAGGAGCAGGAGGAAGATCCGTCGACCGTTCTGAAGGACAGCGCCGGCTACGGCAGTTATTCGGGGGCGTCGGCGGTCATTTACGACCACGGAGACAACGCCTATACGATCTATCTGCGCCCGGAGGACGGCCCGGCGGCGGTAAAGATCGAAGCCTCTCTGACGCTGGAAGAAATGGCGGCGCTTTTGAGCAGCTGCCGCCTGTTTGATGCATCTGTGCAGAGACAAAACTCAGAGACCATGAAAGAACCCACAATGATTACAGAGGCAGAAAAGAATACGACTGTTTCAGAAAATGATTCTACATACGATATGAATCTTGTGCGAGAAAGAGAAGCATCCCATGCATTGAGAGATCTTGCCCGAACGATCGAAATCAGTCCTTTTATATTTACAGGAACCTGCACGGTTGAGGCGGATAAGGATCGAATTTATACCGTGACAGTTAACAAGGTGTTCCGAGGGGAAGTGGCAGATGAAGTATTTATGCGAAGCCGGGATTACTTTTTGGAAGAATCGAAGGAGTATCTGTTTTTTACGGAAATACACGGCAATGTAATCATTGACCGGGTCTATCATGTGGTGAAAGATGTTGTTGATATAAAAGATGGGAATCTATATTCGGTTGCTATACAGGATTTAAAAGATTGGACGTATGACAGGCTGATATCCGAGCTCCCCGAATTAGTGGAAAAGAACCCGAGTATACTTTCTCCGGAGATTGTTTTGGATTACATTCATTCTACGGATTACGATGAAATTGCAGAACAATCAGAGTATGTAGCGGATCTGCGACTGATTGAAATTAGTAGAGTCTTATCGGATAGAATGTGGTGTAATTTTGAAATCGTTCATATGATCAAGGGAGAACTGGATCAAACTGTTTTCATGGTTGTTCCGTTAAATTCTGTTATAGAAGGTGAAACCTATCGCATTTGTTTCAACGGAATTGATGGAAGTACCAATGTTTGCGGTATTTCTGCTCCGAACAGCATCTGGCCTTCAGAACCGTAAAGAATATGTGAAAACAAAAACATATACACATAAGAATACAAGGAGCGCCTATCGTGCGGATCACAGGTGCCGGTCCGGCTGCGGTATCGGTATGTTGAAGGAACGCTGACGCTGTCCGAGCCTTTTTATCCGGGGGACGGAGCGCAGTATTCCCGTGATATGAAGCAGTATTTTTCAAAGACGGCAAGGACAAAGTTGAACGAGATGACAAATGAGGAATATCAGGCGCTGCAGGAGATGTGTTTGAAAAGAGCCTGCCAGGTATTCGGAATGGAGTATGGCCCTGATGTTCTGATTGTGCCGACACAGACAGAAAAGTGAGTGTTGACAGCGTCGGCTGTTTTCTTCTCCGCTGCAAGATGCACGATAGATTCACAACCGATAGGTGACTAAGAAGGGGAATTTCAACAGGATGGGGCGGCCGCCGGGCCGCCCTCTTTTATCGGATTCCGGGGCCTGCGGGAACAGGAGGCGGACCCCAGTCGGAGTTTGTTCAT
>JAGDBK010000093.1 GCA_017959065.1 Clostridia bacterium
GTCAGCGAGATCGTGTTCAGGTGATCGTGCCCGCAGAACATGGCCTTTATCACTCCGGTCTTATTCGCCTTCTCAAAGAAGTCCTCTTTGTAGCGGCTGATCCCGAAATAGTCTTCCTTCTCTGATACCCCACCGAAATGAAACTGCACGGAAGTGTCTCCGAGTTTCAGTTTCTCATATGCTGTCTTAAATTCCTTCACCGGCATGTGAAAAAAGGCCATCGCCTTCATGTCGGGATTGTACTCGCGAAGCCACTCGAGCCTGTCCATGCACCACTTCGTCTGATCCGCATGGATGCGGTCAAATCCGGATGTCAGCCAGCCCTTTCCGTACATGTTCGAATCGAGCATCACGAGCGCCATATCCGATCTGCAGTAGCCGTTGGGCAGCGGAGCGTCCCAGTCATCCGGCCTCACGAGATGAATGAAGTAATTCCCCGCTCCGAAGATATCCTTCGGGCCGTGCGCGAAAATCGAATACTCGCCTTTACGGAACTCATTGCCGAGCTGCTCACGGTTCAGCCTTGAGCCTATTTCCGCGTCGTGGTTCCCCATCACCAGCGCGTAAGGGATACGGAACATGTCCATGAATTCCATGAATCTGTGGGCCTGCTTGCGATTATTCATCGTCCCTGTTCTCAGAAAGAACGGGAAAATGGTGTCTCCTGTCAGCACTATCAGATCCGGCTTTGTTCTTTCTACAATGGTAGTAACATCCTCCATTGCCTTCCGGTCCAGGTTCCTGGCCATCCAGCCGAAACCCAGATGCAGGTCGGTGAGCTGCAGGATCTTTATCGGCCTTCCTTCCGGCATCCGGAACTCGAAGGTTTCTTTATCTATGATCCTGAAATTATCTCCTTTGTACATTTCAAACTGCTCCTTTAATGTCGATGATATCATACACCCAAGGGGCGTTTTTAGCAAATCCGCCTGCAGACAAAAAACGGGCGGCACTTTCATGCCGCCCTCAGCTTTTAACCCGCAGCGAAATAACCGCTGAACAGGCTGTGTCCTGAAATATTCTTCCCCCTGTATTCCTCGTCGAGATTCATTTCGGGGTTCTCAACATCTATCCATCCTTCTGCTGAACCATTAACAGCTTTGATATGAACCATCTTTACTCCGTCTGTTGCGTCCATGAAAACCTTGCCTGCTTCAATCCGCGCGGCAACACCCGTCCCGTCAGGATTCTCCGATGCATTAACGGGATACAGAAGGTCAAAGGCCTCTTCAACAACCGGAGTGTGAACGACCTCAATACGAACCAGCCGCCCGTCCGGATCAAAACCGCAGGTTCCCTTTTCATTCCACATCTGGATCAGACAATATATCGAACTGTATTGAACCGAATCCTTCTTCACCTTTTCCGGGTCCAGACCGGTATAGGTCAATGATTTCTCTTCTCTCTTGAACAGACAGTCATACACTTCACCGGCCTCTTCAAATTTCCCGTTTTTGAACATATACAGCATAGAACAGGGATCGTCGCTCGGACCGTCATCATACGTAATGATGTACTTCCTTCCGTCCGGTTCAAATGATGTCAATCCAAACAATTCTGATAAAGGCATTTCCGCGTACTTTCGGAAATACTGCAGTTCTTTGTTCACATAGATATACTCTCCCGACGCATATTCGCCGTCATAAACAATGTCGGGAGCCATTCCCCATGACCAATTCCAGACGCTTCCGAAAAACGCGACATACAGCTCTTCATCGGTTCCGTCACTGTCCAGATCAACGGAATAAAGAGTGTTGGTCTTGAGCAATGCGTCCGAAACAGCCGGGATCGCCGTCCGGGTATTTTTGAGATATTCCACGGTCTGTTCTTCCCTGAACAGCAGCTGTCTGAGCTCCGCCATATCAGGTGCGTCTGCGGAATAGGAATAAACTGCTATCGGTGCGGCATCATAACTGTCCTTGTCATAAACGATCAGATACTTGTCCGACAGTCTGATCCTGTACTCTTTTTCTCCGTTCTTGAAGATCAGAACCGCAGATTCTCCCGCATCAAGCGGAAGATCGGCTCTTTTTAAAGCCAATTCGCCCAGATAGCCTTCAAGGTAATAAGATGCGGTATTAAACAGTTTCCCGGATATTATCTCACCATTTTCACAGATGTAATCGTATGACTGCAGGTGTTTCTTCGATGATATGCCAAGATCGCTCAGAAGGCCCGGGAACGTCGCGGCCTGATGGTCCAGCAGACAATAGCCCGAATCACAGGGCCACCACCGTACAATACTGTCGGGCGTAAAGGTTTCAATGCAGAAATCGTGAAACTTTTCGGCACTTACCTCACTGCCGGCAATCTCATAGTAGGGATGATCCTCTCTGGCCAAAGTCTCGGTTTCATATCCATCGGCGGTAAACGCCGTAAACCTGTACATTTCTCCCGCTGTAGCTCCGCTCGAACCCCA
>JAGDBK010000094.1 GCA_017959065.1 Clostridia bacterium
CCTGATTTTTTTATGCGGGAGGGCGGCTGTGAAAGCTCGCTTTCCCAGAGCCCTTCCGCATAAAAAAACCGGAAACTCAATTGAGTTTCCGATTCTTAATGTCTCGTGATTCCGCCGGGATTCATTATGCGTTGCCGAATGTGGTCGAATTGCGGCCGAATATGGCTGAGGTAATCGAATTGACTCTCCTTCTAACCATCCGATTATCAACATATTCGAAACAAAATAGCGCATTCTAGCAAATTATCTCAAAAATGCGCTTCGACCACATCCGGCAACACTTCGTCAACAGTCAACCGCAATTCTGTCGGTAAAATTTCGAAAATTTTACCGACATTTTTTCCTTGAACGTTCCGGTGATAGGACATTCCCATCACTTGTGGCAAGAATGATACTATTCTATTACTATCTATCCTCCGCATAACGGCCCCTCATTTCTTCAATGATGCGAGCTATCTCTTTCCGAAGAGAAAAAGGTTTGAGAACCTCAATCCGGTCACCGCGGGACAGCAATTCCTGAACGAATTCCCAGGCATCCGTCCCGACTTTCAGTGAGAAGGTTGCGTAGTCTTTTCCTGTCTCAATTTCTTGCTGGGACGGATGTAGTGGTGAAGATCGCCAGTAGTCAGTCTCAACGCCATATGTCTTTACAAGCACGTTTCTGGCAGGTGTTGGCTGGATGCCGTAAGTATCCCGAAAATAGGCCTCTGCATCGAAATCGGCCGGATAGCTTGAAGCGATTTCCATGACTGAGATAGAAATTACCCTGTCATCGATCGCAAAGGTCTTAAGACTCTCCCCTTCCTTGGCCAAAAGGTACCAACGGCGCTTGAACGTTTTCAGACAATATGGCGAAAGCGTCCGGCGCTTGGGCCAGGTTTCACCGTACTTCCTGTATTCGAGATTTAATTTCTTTCCCTCGTGCATAGCCTGAATCACCTTCTGTAACAGATCGTGAACCGTCCGGGGCTCTTTTTCATACAGAACCCTTCCTTTCAAATCCTTATACCGGTTCAGCGTTGCATTGAGCGAAAGATATGACACGATCTCCTCCTGGCCTTTTCCGTAGTAGTTCGAAACACGGTACTTTCCATCGCTCTTGGAGCGAGCTATCTCCAGATCGAATATCTCCTTGATGACGTTCATGTGATTGTAGAATGTCCTCAAAGGCAATTTTTCTCCTTGGGGATTCAACTGGAGATTGTCCTGCCAAGCATCATTGATGTCCTGAAAAGATGCTCCATCAACTCTGTTCAGAAGTTCTATGAGCCAGATATATCGTTTGAAGTCGTTGTGCGCCATATGCAAATATAACATTATTGCCAAACTTTGGCAAATTATTTTAGAAAGTGTAAGAAATTTTACCTACTTTCGAATCGAACAAAAAAATCCCTTCACAAATACTTCTTCTATAATTCGAGTTATCTCGAATACTCGGTGGTAGACAACCACCCTGTCGTTCTTTGACATTTTGAAAAACAACAATAACGTGTTTCTCAAAACGAAGCACGCGCCCAGATCTCATACACATTTTTCTCATCTTTAACACTTTAGAACACAATCTAACAGATTACCAAGCAAATATCATATTTATGGAACACAACATTCTCAACGCCCTCAATGATATTGTCACCAGAATTAAGGAATCCGAGCTCAACCTGTTCGATCCTGCTCTCGACAGCGCCGAGAGCGTCCAAAAAGAAATCAGTATGCTCCGTGAGGCACTCGGGTTGACAGTCCTGCAGTCTGCGCTGCTCGGACTCTCCATTGAAGGGGCTGCCGGGAAGCGAACCTCCTTCCGCGAGATCGCTGACGCTGTCGGCTGTTCCTATCTGGAACTCATGTCACACGCCGACGAATTCCTGGTTCTTCGCAAGAAGGGGTACTTACGCATCTCCGAGGAGAAGATCTCCATTCCTGCCGAGGCGATGGCCGCGTTGATGAAAAACAAGGCTTACACGCGGATCGAGCCGAAAGGGATGAGCACGGAAGCCCAACTGGCGAAGATCAAGCGGTACCTGGGAAAGGTTCACCGTGATCAGATGTCCGAGGAACTGTTTATCGAAGAGGTCGACTTACTGATCCGCAGCAATCCGGAGTCCGGCCTGGGCATGGCCTTCACCAAACACATTGCTCCCTGCAATTTGCCGGATCAGGAACGATATCTTTTCTATCTCGCTCTCTACGGAGCCCGTTTCCACGGCAATCAGTTTTCAGTCGTGGATGTTCGGGAGTATTTCTCCGATGAGTCAGGTTTCGATGAAACGCTCTTCTGGCTGGAGAACTGCCACAGTTGTCTCGACCTGTTCAGGCACAAGATCATTGAAGAGGTCTCGGTCGA
>JAGDBK010000095.1 GCA_017959065.1 Clostridia bacterium
GGGTGTCGTATAACGGAAGTATTCGTGTTTTGGGCACTTGAGGCGAAGGTTCGACACCTTCTGCTCCGACCAGAATGTTGCTTTTCCCGGCCTTACGAAAAGCAACAAGATCTCTCCTTAGTCCAATGGGAGTGACGCCGGGCCTTCAACCCGGAGACGCGGGGTTCAATTCCCCCAGGAGGGACCAGATGGCGCTTTCTTCTAATCGGCCAGGAACCCGGATTCTCAATCCGGAAATCAGGGTTCGAATCCCTGAAGCGTCACCATTATCTCGTTTGAAATGGTCTCTAAATGTCCCCGTGGCGGAAGCGGCGGCAGAAGCGGCGTAACCGGCGGCTACGACTTTTTTGCCGACTGATTCGCTTCGAAAAGTCGGAAGAACAGTCGGAAATCCGGAATTCCGACATTTTCGCCGAGTTTTCAGGCTCGAAAAGTCGGAAAAAAAGCTGACAGCATTTTGACATGCCGCTGAAGGTTTAAACCCCGCGACATCTCAGGGTTCGAATCCCTGCTGGCGCACCACACACTCGCATAGCACAACCGGACAGTGCAGCGGTCTTCTAAACCGCGGATCGGAGTTCGAGTCTTCGTGCGGGTGCCAACACAGATGATAGGTGAAAGGAAGTAGGTGGTACGGTAACTAACCGTGGTACATGAAAACAAGTATCCGAAAAGCAGTTCGCGGCTGCGTCGTCTGTAACGTGTCCGATTGATGCAAACGGTAGACATGACTGACTCAAAATCAGTTTTCTGAGGGTTCGAAACCCTTGTCGGACACCATTTTCAAGGTCTTTGGCCGGGCTGTACGTACTGCTTTTCGAAAACCGGTGCATACAGGAGTTCAAAAGCCGGTCAAAACAGTTGATAAACATGTCGGTATAGCACAATGGCAGTGCGCCGCCTTGCCAAGGCGTGGATGCGGGTCCGATTCCCGTTACTGACTCCAACATTGCGGAGAGGAACGGCCTCCACCCGGGCCTCATAAGCCCGTTTTCCCGAGTTCGACTCTCGGCTCCGCAACCATTTACAGCCGTCCCCGGATGCATGGAGCAGATAATTACCGATGCGCGCTCCGACAAGTATCGGTACATAGCAGATCGTGCGTCCGGGCTCCGGCTGGAACATGTGGTCATTAGTGTAACGACAGCACGGCAGTTTGTGGCACTGCAGGCATGGGTTTGACTCCCGTATCTCCACCCATAACGCTTCGTTGGTGTAACAGCAGCACCTCTGCCCACCAAGCAGATGATGAGGGTGCAATTCCCTTACGGAGCTCCAATATGCCGTCGTAATTCGTTAAGGAGGCGAGACAGACTGTAAATCTGTTACCAGGGTGGTTCGAGTGGGTTCGATTCCCTCGGGCGGCACCAGATTTAAACGCCGCGCAGCGGTCATGCGCCGATCATGCAGCCGAAGCGCGGGCATCATCGTAGTGTCTTTCAATGGCAGGAAACGCGTCTGATAAGCGTGTAACAGGTGTTCGATTCACTTCACTACGACCAAGTGGGCCAGATAGATCAGATTGCTTCTCATCTGATCCGTGCGAAAGCTGGTCTGTCCGGCCCGCCTCCCAACCGGAGGCTCCATTCTCGGTCGCTTAGGCTAACGGAAAGACCTTTTGGCTACGAACCAAAAAATGTGAGTTCGATTCTCGCAGCGATCGCCATTCATTACGTGCCGTGTTACCTTAGCGGGGAGGAGGGTCGGTCCTGAAAACCGTTGTGTGTAAAAAGCACTGGGAGTTCGAATCTCTCACACGGCGCCAAACAGAAAAAATGACTTTTGAATATTCCTCCGCCAATGTGTCAGAATTTGTCAGCTGTTTCCTCCTTCTGACGCATGTTATCCTTTTTATGGATCAGGAGAACGGCCGGTATTGATTCGTGATCTGCGGGGGATGGGAATCATGAAGAAAACTATAGTCCTGACAATGCTTGTCCTGTTTATATTTGCGGCGGGATGCGGAATGGCGCCCGGAAGGGAGATCTTTCTGAGCGCGCATGAAAACATTCTCGGACTTCATTCCGTCTATTACAGTAAGGGGCGTATTACTTTCAAGTTCGATGATACATACGCGAAAACTGATGACGACGGTTACGTTGACTTTATTGGACTTATCAGGAACGGCAGCCGGCAGGATATGGATCAGGTGTCCGTATGCATCGTGGCCGGTGATGACATAATATTCCAGGAAGGCAAAACTGATTTTGACAGCACTGGGCTGACCTTAAGTGCCAATGTCGGTGATGTTGATAAAGAGATCACATACCTGCTGATCGGTTACGGGGACTGGAAATACGGCATCGATCTGAGACAGCCGGTTTATATTGAACGGTACAGCTTCACGCCGGTGAAGGTCGAAAAGTACGGCGATCACGTCTACTGTCCGGATTATCTTTTCGCTGAAGACGAGAAAGCGAACAAAAGACTGGTCAGTACCATCAGATCGCAGGGCCGGTTCCAGTATACGGATATATTTGTTTACGATTTTCAGTATTTTGAGTCTGACGATTCCGGGACTGTCTATGCCCACGGATATGTGAACGGGGCAGTAGTGGACGCCCTGAGTTATCATGCGAATTCCAACGTTGTGAGAGGATCGCCTCCGGGCTTTTTCAGAGATCATAATACTTATATACTGCCTCCCGAAATCGATCCGGATACCTCTGATCTTATCGATCCGGAGCATTACATTATGAAGCTGATAATGTATATACGGCAGAGTGAGAATGAATATCTGAGTATCAGCAATTACCCTTTCAGCGGCACATATATTCTCAAGTACGATGTGTCTTCTGATTATCTGTATTTTGAATTCGTGTTAAACAGAGGCATTTCCCTGTATGTCGATGCGCACACGGGGGAGATCTCTGACACGCTGAAGAAATGAATACGCCGGGAGTCAGTCTCCCGGCGTTTTTTCATTACCTTTTAATCATTCTCTGCCATCTCAACGGCTTTTTGCAGGGTCTTGTCCCACTCCATACGGGTTTTATATCCGTTGGGGTTGGTACCCTGATTGAAAAGTTCCACTCTGGCCTGGTATTCCTCAACAGTGTAGGGCATATAAATGTCCGGCTCTGTTCCGAGATATGAGTCTTCAGGGAATTCCGTGTTTACCGTAGGAGCATAGCAGAACATGAAGTGTGATTCGGGAAGGTAGCACTGAATGATTGTGCCGCAGACGCCCTCTCCGCCGGTATTTGTTCCGATGACAGTGCAGTTATCGTATTCCTTGCAGACGCGTGTCATGATGTCGCCTGAAGAGAAAGTACTGTAACCTGTCAGCAGGTAGATCTTGTAATCCCCTTCGGCATTTCCTTTAACACTGAAGTCCTCGGTATAGTAGAAATAATCGCCTTTGGTGCTGAAGCCTGCCATATGGTTGAGGTAGCGGTTGAGTATACGGTAGGTTATGGGACCGTAAAAATTCTTGGTGTACGAATTCCTTCCTCCGTATACGTTGGCAACGTATTCAACGTCATGAGAGAAGAGAACCGGAAGAACATAATCGGTGACAACGGCTGAGTCGCCTCCAACGTTCGAACGGACATCGAGGATAATGGAATCGGCATCTGCCTCCTTTATTGCTGCTTTCAGATCGGAGACGAGTCTTGGAGCTTCTGAAGATTTGCATTCTAATGTATTGACATAGACAAGCTTTTTCTCGGGATCAGCCGTGACCCTGAAAGACGTCGGAACATAGTCGGGAGACATAACGTCGGTTACTGTCCCGTTACCGGAACTGTCACCGGAGTTGTCTTCGGAACTGCCGGTATCTGTGTCAAAAAGCTCGGGATAGGTCTTGGCCGCATCAAGGAAGGCATAATCATATCCGGGGTCATCGTACAGATCAACGGTTACGATATTTCCGTCAGGCAGAAGGATCTCGCCCGTATGCTTTTCACCCATGGTGTCGTTGAAGATAAAGTAATCGCGGAAGAAGCAGTCGTTGACACCGTCATATGCCGGCACATAGCGTTCGAACACGTCAAAACAGATATCTTTGGGATCTTTTCCGTCAACGGAGAGAAGGATCCCTTTCTCATATTCGCTTTTGCACTTCATCTGTTCGTTGCCCGGAATGATGCCAACATAAGAACCGTCTACATAGCGGAATCCGATGAAGCTCCATTCGAGACGCTTTGCGACATCGTCGCGGAATTCCTCTTTCCAGGAATATGCATAATCCTTGAATTCCTGTGTACCGTATATCTCGGCGAGGCTGAATGACGCGTTGGTCGCATTGTTGCGGTAATCCGGCAGGCCCATGTAGTTGTGGCAGCCGGGAAGAACGGAAAGGAAGTTTCCGAGATAAGAGAAGTATTCGTAATCGCTCTCCGCATTGACAGCCAGATCTTTGTATCTGTTGTAGATGTCGTCATAAGAGATGCCGTATGCCTGCTCGATGAGCTCTTTCTGCGGATTCTCAAGGCAGACGATATCGTACATGTAATCGAAATCCTTGATCCTCTGCTCCTTGGTCATCTCGGTGTTTACAAGATTTTCGCCGGTATCTTTTGAACGAAATTCAAACTGTGAGAACAACTTGATGAACGGAAAAACCAAAACGAAGAACACTATCACCAGAACAGCCACGTTCGCAAGTATTATGCTCCACGTAATGATCTTGGCCTTTTTGGACATCGGTTTCTTTTCTTTCTTACCCATAACGATAACCCTTCCCGAATTAATATCAGCAGTCATTATATCATTGCAGAGACTTATCCGAACCACTGAATCCCGCGCAAAATGTGTTAGAATTCCGGGAAGAGAACTATATCGGGAGTATGCTTATGATACGCGAAGCGCGAAAAGAAGATCTTAAGGCCATCCTTGAGCTTTATCTCTATCTGCACGAGGAGAGTATCCCGGAGCAGAGTGAACATCTCACCGCTACCTGGGAACAGATCATCAACGATCCCCACCACCCCCTCATCTTAAACGAGGTTGACGGCAATATCGTCTCCTCCTGCGTGTGCGTGATCATTCCCAATCTCTCCCGCAATGTCAGGCCCTATGCCTTTGTCGAGAACGTGGTCACACATGCTTCTCACCGGAAGAAGGGTTACGCGGGCGCATGCCTTGACTACGCGAAAAAGATCGCCATCCGGAACAACTGCTACAAGATGATGCTCCTCACCGGTTCAAAGCGCCCCGAGACTTTGCGCTTCTACGAGAAGGCCGGATACAACAGCACGGACAAGACCGCTTTTATACAGTGGCTGTAAGGCGGGGATGTTGTCAGCCGTACGGTAACGGCAAATAAAGA
>JAGDBK010000096.1 GCA_017959065.1 Clostridia bacterium
CGGATGACCCTCCGTTCGGCATTGGTCGATTTATGTTTCTAAAGCGTACAACGAACTGCTGCCCATATACGGAATCACACGTTCTATGTTCCCTGCCGGGAAGCCGTCGGACAACGCTGCCATGAAATCCGTTAAACGTTTAATCAAGGCAGAGCAGTTCAATCTTCCGGATAAAGTCTATATTATGGCGTCATACAGGTCCATTTTTTCGAGTTTCATGTCCAATTCTTGCTGACAAATTCACCAGGAACGGGATAATAATATAAATATTCTAATAATATTAATAGAAAGGATTTATGATGAAGATACCGGCCTTTTTTTTAATGATAGTATTAATCTCGGCGTTTTTGTTCTGTTCATGCGGGGTAACTGAGTCGACAGGCAAAGTGCCGGATGACTCGGAAGCAAGCGAAGTAATGTTTCTGGTGATCAAAAAAACAGAAACCGTTAATGATGATACTACAGTAACGACGTATGAATATGACGATTCGGGCATGCTAATAAAGGAAAATACGGATAGTGGAAGCAAATCGCTAATGCATGAATACACTTATGATGAAAACGGTAATATCGTAAGCGACCATTACAAATCGTCGGCTGATGAGTACACTACTATCTTCTATTATGGCGAAAATGGCAATATAATAAAACAATACGTTAAAGAGAATCCGGGCGAATATTTATCTTACGAGTATGATGCTGAAGGCAGAAGAACAAAAACTTTCGGTTACCTAAACGACAAACTGGTTCTTGAAATGGTATATACCTATTCAGACGGAAAAGTCACCGTTGTTAGTGAAGGTGCGAAAGCCGGAAAGGAGATCGGGGTATTTGATGAAGAACGGAAACTGCTTCTTGAATTGATAAACGACAATTCGCACCACACTTTTGAATACGACGATTACGGGAATGTGGTAAAAGACGTTATGGAAAAAGAAGACGGTACCGGATATAGCAATGAGTATTCCTATGAGTATTCCGTAACAGGTAATATCTCCAAAAAAAATGGTCCGTCCGGCATAACATCGTATAGATATGATAATAACGGAAACCTGTTAAGCGAAATAACTACTGATGAAACCGGGAAAGAGATATCCAGGATCGAATACGAATATATTTCTTTATCAAAGAAAAGCTGAACCATAGTCAAAACTCAAACGAGCCCCGCTATTTTTATGAAATGTTCAATTCACGTTGTTTTGATGAGAAAAGCTTAAGGACCGGAAATGACTCGTTGTATCAATAACAATCCGGACCCTTGATGCGGGGGAACTGCACACAGTGTTTGAAATTCCTGCCTTTACATTCTATTTCTGGTATTTTGAATAAGGCTCTGATTCATCATTATTTGTACCTGAATTTGTTCGTGAGGTCAAAAATGTCAAATCACGATTTTCAAAAGGATAAGACAAAAAATAAAATAAAAACGGCTTTCTTATCATTATTGAGAGAAAAAAGTAATAACGGTATAACCATTTCCTCCATCTGCTCAAGGGCCCAAATCCACAGGTCGACTTTTTATTCTCACTATGAGAATAAAGAAATGATAATCGATGATCTGCTGAATGATTGTAATCAGTTTCATATCGAACTATTTCCTTCTATATCCAATATGTCAAAGCTCGAACAGTCTTGTTTTTGGCTTGAAATGATTAAAAAAAGTGAGATAATTGTTCCAATTTTTATGAGTGTCAAAGATCTGACTAAAATCACAGGTTTTTTTGAAAACAGCAAAGAAATAGATGAATCGATGAAAAAAACCACCCTTGCTTTTTTATCCAATCATAAAATTCACCTGGATGAGAAGCAAGCGAATTCAATGTTTTCAAAAATCGTTGAGGCGGTGATCATTCAATGGATTTCGTCAGATTTTGACATTCCAACGGCGGAAATCGCTAAGTTAATATGTTTACTGATAGGTATTGATGAAGTTGCTGATTCATAAACCATATTGGGGAAAGGTAGCTTGCGAGTCTCCGGATAATAATAATCGTGATAATTAAATATAATAATTAATACTCCGTAGATGGCTGAACAGATGTCAAACTGCTTCGAACGACAGAACACAATATCCATGAGAGAAAAATGTCAAAATCAGTAAATGATATAATAACGGCCGTCTGAAATAAGCTAATGACCGGAAGATATGATATCAATGACGGCTTATGCGAGCTTTGCATTATATTTGCAATTTGCTATTCTAAAAGATTGATAACTTTTGACGAAAAAATCAGGAAAAGCGACGCACGCTCAATAGAATAATCATTAAATAAAGTGGGGCGAAAATGAAGAAGGCTATTAAACTAGTTTTCAAAGCTTGGGGTTTTTCATTATTATGCATGCTCGTTTTTAGGGTATTGATTGCAGCATTTGTAAATGAAGCGCCTGAGGAAATCCGTACAGTAATCCATCTGGTCATAGACTTAATATTATATATAATTATCTTCTCTATTGTCTCCATAATAAATGAAAAAAGAAATAATAATTCAATATCTGTCAAGGTAAATGATAATTATTCGTTCAAGAAAGATGTTAAGGATTATTTGATGAACGATGGTAAATATCTTATTTGTATTTATACTGTTCTTGCTGTAATAAATGAAATACAGTTTGCTATCTGCTCTGCAATTAATGCTTCAAGACTTCCGGTCAGTACGATATTAGTACCAATTCTACCAATTTCATTAATCTTTTTTGACTTATATCATTTCTACGTAATTCCAGCAATTATTAACATTATTATTCTTATTGCATCGCATTCACTTATGATATCGTTTTATCATATGTTATATCCATTGGTTAAACAAAAGAAAAACAATAAATTAAGATGAACTATCGTAAAGAATCTTTTTTCTTTGATTCGCTTCCTCTCTTTGCCTTCCTCTAACACCCCGCCCCTCAACTTTCCGTGATGAATAAACAGCATAAAAGTATTAATTCTGCTTTTCCGGAGGATCAAGCTTTGTTCCGCATTCCGGACAGTACCGGCTGCCGTTGCTGTCCACATGACCGCATGCGGGGCACTCCGTTGCCGATCCTCCGGCGTTTTTCGTTATCTGCTTCTTTTTGAGTCTGCCGTAGGGAAGCACCGACAGCACCGCGACTGCGGCTCCGATGAACAGTCCGAATACTCTAAAAATGGCATCCTTTACCCCGGATTCTGATCCTTCAGCCCCTCTGTTCCATGCGGGAAATGGTGTAAAATACCTTATCCCGATCTCTTTCATCGAGTCGGTCCTTTCAATGAATGCGCTCTCGTCCTCGCCGAAACCGATCTTCTCTTTTTCCACTGCCTTCCCGCTGTACCGGCTGCCGTCCACTTCGAAAGCATAGTCCAGATAGGCGGAAATTACTGTCATTTCTTTTCGGTCATCCTTCTGGCGGTAATACCTGACACCGGTGACGGATGCTGCCGTTTCTGTATTGAATGCGGAAAAGACGAGCTCTCCGCCACAGTATACAGTCAGCAGTACGCCGGCGGCAAATAAGACGATCCTGAGCAGCAATACCATGAGTTTCCCCGAAATCCTTCTGGCAGACATCTTCGTCCCCCTTCTCCTGTTTCTGTCAGAAAACCGGCGCAGGTCATGTTCCTGCGCCGGCCGTAGATCTGACGTCTAATAAAGCCTCAGCCCGTCATGCCCAAGACATCGATGTGGGCTTGGGCTCGTTCATAATGATCGGTTTAAGGAAATCGACCGCCTTGCCGAGCCCTTCCATAGTCGTCATAAGGCTGTCTTCGTGTTCGATGCTCATTACCTTGTCATACCCGACAAGACGAAGGTTGCTGACTATGTCGCGCCAGTATGACTCGTTGTTTCCGTAACCGATGGCGCGGAACACCCATGAGCGGTGAAGTTCGTCGCCATAGTGCTTGGTGTCGAGGACCCCGTTCTTTGCGGTATTGTAGTGATCGATCTTGGTATCCTTTGCGTGGAAGTGATAGATCGCTCCCTCAAGTTCTCTGATAACCGCAACGGGATCCATTCCCTGCCAGATGAGGTGAGACGGGTCGAAGTTTGCGCCTATTACGTTTCCGACGGCTTTTCTGAGTCTGAGAAGGGTCTCTGAATTGTAAACGCAGAATCCGGGATGCATCTCAAAGGCGATCTTCGTCACGCCGTGAGCTTCAGCGAAAGCGCCGGTCTCTTTCCAGTACGGGATGAGGACCTGGTTCCACTGGAAGTCAAGGATAGCGAGATAATCTTCCGGCCAGGGACATGTAGCCCAGTTGGGTGTCTTGTCCTCAGGACTTCCGCCGGGACAGCCGGAGAAGCAGACGATCGTGTCGACGCCGAGCTTTTCGGCGAGGAGAACGCCGTCTATGAAATCATCGTGATAGCTCTTCGCAATGGCCTTGTCGGGATGAACGGGGTTTCCGTGGCATCCGAGAGCGGCAATATGCATATCGTGCTTTTTGAAAGTGTTTTTGAATTCCTCGAGTTTGCTCGGATCCGCGAGAAGTTCCTGAGTGTTGCAAAGAGTCTTTCCGGGATACCCGCCGCAGCCGATCTCGACCCAGTCGATGCCCAGCCCTTTTACGATTCCGAGAGTCTCGTCAAGGCTCCTGTCGCCAAAAAGGTTGGCAAGGCAGATGCACATATTCATAGATAATACCTCACTAAAATTATTGTTATTGTAAAAAACGGAGCCCCCGTGCTGCCCATAAGGCTGCCCGGCAGCTCCGTATTTTCAGTCTGTTTCTTTACGCAGCACGGCGATCATGCCGGTAAAGGCATTCCCGCCGCAGATCCGGATTATTTGTTGAAGAAGAATGCGTTGCCGCTCTTCGCGGACTCGTAGATACCTTCAAGTATCTGAGTGACCACGATAGCCTGCTCGGGTTTAACGACAAGCTCGCCTTCGCCGCGGAGGTATCTGTACCATACTCTCTGCTCGCGTACGGAAGGATCCTCGTCGCCGTCGCCTTCGTAGAAGGCAACTCCGCCGCCGCTCATCTCTATCTTGTTGATATAATGACGTCCGTCCTCAACGCCGTTGATGCGGAGTCCGCTCATGAGGTCAGCACCGGCCTTGGTTCCGCAGAACGAAAGGGTGGCTTCACGGACATCAAGGCTGTTGAGAGCCCAGGATGACTCAAGGTTGATGGTCGCGCCGTTCTCCATTACGATGAAGCCGAATGCTGAATCCTCAACAGTGAAGTCCTCGGGTTTCCAGTCGCCCCAGGTGTTACCGCGGTTCTCAACGGGAAGGTCTGCCAGCTTGTGATAGACCGTTCCGACGC
Source organism: Clostridia bacterium (assembly GCA_017959065.1). Classification (GTDB taxonomy): domain Bacteria; phylum Bacillota; class Clostridia; order Oscillospirales; family CAG-272; genus RGIG2161. Next base: position 5,246 of record JAGDBK010000096.1, read on the forward strand.
AGTATTTCGGGCTGTAGTTGTCAAGTATCCAGAGAGTAAGGTCGAGCGAATGGGTTCCGATATCGATCAGCGGACCGCCGCCCTGTTCATACTCATTCATGAAAACACCCCAGGTGGGAACCGCGCGGCGGCGGATAGCCGTAGCCTTCGCGTAGTAAATGTCGCCGAATCTGCCCTTCTGAGCCTGCTCACGGAGATAACGGTGCTCAGGAGCCTGACGGTTCTGATAACCTATAGTAAGAGATTTGCCGGAACGATTTTTGGCTTCGAGCATCTTTTTCGCCTCGGCATAGTTTATAGCCATCGGCTTCTCGCACATAACGTTCTTGCCGGCGTCGAGAGCGTCGACAGTGATGAAGCTGTGCGAACGGTTGGGGGTGCAGACGTGAACGTCGTCGATAGTAGGATCTGCAAGCAGTTCCTTGTAATCAGTATAAACCTTTGCGTCAGGTGTGCCGAATCTCTTCTTCGCATTCTCTGCTCTTTCCTTGATGATATCGCAGAAAGCGACCATTTCTACACCCTTGATCTTTTGAATGCTCGGCATATGCTTTCCGTTTGCGATTCCTCCGCATCCGATAATGCCGACTCTGATGGTCTCACCTTTTCCGTATCCCATTTGAAATACCTCCATTAATAAATAGAGCACTGTAAGTCGTTGCTCATCCTTAATAATTATATATCTTTAATGTATCATTTGCAAGGAAAAAAAGATATTGAAACTAATTCAGGACGCCCGCCGGATCACAGTCTGGATATGGCTTCGCAGACCCCGGCCAGCATGTCCCTGTACTTCGTCAGCTTCTCCTTTTCTCCCTCGACCACCGCGGCCGGAGCCTTGGAAACGAACCCCTCGTTGGACAGCTTGCCTTCAAGTCTTCGGATCTCTCCCTCAAGACGGTCCTTCTCCTTGCCGAGTCTGGCTCTTTCCTCATCAAGATCGATGATGTCGCTAAGGGGAATGTACGCCGTCGCGGCGTCTGTCACGACCTGCACCATGCCCTCGCCGTCGCATGCGTCCGCTATCTCCAAGGATGAAGACGACGCGAGTCTGAGGAAGAAACGCTCCGAAGCGGAGAACGTCTCGGGATATCTGGTGACTATGATAGTGCTTGCCTTCCTTGACGGAGGAACGTTCATCTCCGCCCTGCGGGCCCTTATTGCCCTTATAACGTCGATCACCCTGTTCATCTCGACCTCCTCATTCGGGAAATCGAGGTCCTCGGAATAATCCGGATATGCGGATATCATGATCGACGGTTCCGACTCATCATGAGGAAGAGAACCGTATATCTCCTCAGTCACGAAAGGCATGAACGGATGGAGAAGTTTCAGAAGTCCGGTAAGAACGTACGCGATGACGTTCTGCGCGCATATGTTGCCTTCGGCGTTTCTGTCGGAGAGCCTTGCCTTCGCGAGCTCGATGTACCAGTCGCAGAACACGTCCCAGATAAAGTCGTACAGAGACGAAAGCGCTATACCGAGCTCATACTTGTCGATCGCTGCGCGGACGTCGCGCGCGAGTTTGTTGAACTCCGACAGGATCCATTTGTCCTCGGTCGCCAGTTCGCTCCTGTCGGGAAGAACTATCTCGTCTATGGTCAGGTTCATGAGCACGAATCTGGCGGCATTCCACAGCTTGTTGACGAAATTCCTTGCGGATTCGATCTTCTCATCCGAAAAACGCATGTCGTTGCCGGGAGAGTTGCCGGTCGCAAGGGCGAACCTGAGCGCGTCCGCCCCGTATTTGTCTATTATTTCGAGAGGATCTATCCCGTTCCCGAGAGATTTGGACATCTTCCTTCCCTGGGCGTCCCTGACCAGACCGTGGATGAAGACCTGGGAGAACGGCTTCTCGCCCATGAACTCCATGCCCATGAATATCATCTTCGAGACCCAGAAGGTTATGATGTCGTACCCCGTCACAAGAACGGACGTGGGATAGTACTTCTTCAGATCCTCCGTATCGTTCGGCCAGCCCATAGTGGAGAACGGCCAGAGTGCGGATGAGAACCAGGTGTCCAGCACGTCCTCTTCCTGACGGATCTTTTCGGAACCGCATTTCGGACACTTCTTCACCGCTTCCTCGGACACGGTCACTTCACCGCAGTCGTCGCAGTAGTATGCGGGTATCCTGTGGCCCCACCAGAGCTGACGGGATATGCACCAGTCCTTTATGTTCTCCATCCAGTTGAGGTAGATCTTGGTGAATCTGTCGGGGATGTATGAGATGTCGCCCGATTTCACGACGTCTATGGCGGGACCTGCCAGCGGCTTCATCTTTACGAACCACTGTTTCGAGGCTATCGGCTCGATCACTGTGCCGCAGCGGTAGCAGTGTCCGACCGCGTGCGTGTGCGGCTCGACCTTCTCAAGATATCCGCCCGCTTCAAGATCGGCAACGATCTGCTTCCTTGCCTCAAAACGGTCAAGTCCGCAGTACTTTCCGCCCGCCTCGTTGATCCTTCCGTGATCGTCAAGGACTATGATGTTTTCCAGCCCGTGCCTCTGGCCCGTCTCAAAGTCGTTGGGATCATGTGCGGGCGTGATCTTAACGAATCCAGTGCCGAAGCCGAGCTCGACAGCCTCGTCCGCGAATATCGGGATCTCGCGTCCGACGAGCGGAAGAATAGCCGTCTTGCCTATGTATTTTCTCTTTTCCTCATCGTCCGGGCTGACGGCGATGCCAGTATCTCCGAGCATCGTCTCGGGACGGGTTGTGGCTATCGTGATGTACTCGTCGGAATCCTTAATCCTGTATCTGATATGCCAGAAATTTCCGGGGATATCCTTGTGTTCGACTTCCGCATCGGACAGCGCCGTTATGCAGTGCGGGCACCAGTTGGTTATCCTGAGGCCGCGGTAGATCAGCCCCTTTTCGTAAAGCGTCACGAAGACCTTCTTGACTGCGGCTGACAGATTCTCATCCATGGTAAAGCGTTCTCTCGTGAAATCGCATGATGATCCGAGCTTTTTGAGCTGTTCGATGATGCGGCTGCCGTATTTGGCCTTCCACGACCACACCCTTTCAAGGAACGCGTCCCTTCCGATATCGTGCCTGGTCAGTCCCTCTTTCTCGCGCATCTCCTGCTCGACCTTGATTTGAGTCGCTATGCCGGCGTGATCGGTCCCGGGCACCCACAGCGTATCGAAGCCCTCCATCCTCTTGGTCCTGACAAGGATGTCCTGCAGTGTCTCATCGAGAGCATGGCCCATATGAAGCTGTCCCGTCACGTTCGGAGGCGGTATGACTATGGAGAACTTGGGGCTGTCGCTGTTCTCCTTAGGCGTAAAATAGCCTTTTTCCATCCATTCCGCATAGATCCTGCCTTCGAAATCCGCCGGATTATATGTCTTCGGCAATTCTTTTCTCATTGATTGAAACCTCCTGTGAATAATAAAAAAGCCCTGACAATAACATCAGGGCGAAAAACCGCGGTACCACCTAATTTCGCGCATAAAGCGCGCACTCTTACGGAACTATCATTCCTTACCCTTTAACGCCGGGACTGCGTCAGAAGCTATCCGTGTTTCATCTTCACCTCTGCGGCTCCAGGGCTACCTTCGGCAGTTTCCGGATATCCTGTTTCACCGTATCAGGACTCTCTGGGATCCGAAATCTCTGCGTACTCTTCCCTTTCATCGCCTTTACATATTAATCGTAGCACAATAATCCGGTTTTGTCAACACCGCCCGGCCGGAAAACGGGCCGTGTTTCGTGCCGGAGTCATATCAGACGGTATGCCTTTTCCATGTCCTCCGTCTTTTCCATAAAATCTCGTACGGCGGCTTCCTGAAGCTTACCGAGGATCTCCGGGCTTCTGCCTCCGACCGGCTTTCCGTCGATCTCATATGCCTGAAGGCAGAACGATCCCGAGCTCGAGACTATGACCTCGTCGGCATCCATCATCTCGTCAAGGCTGAACGCCTCTTCTCTTACGCCTACTCCCAGTTCTCCGCAGAACTTTATGAGGTTCGCTCGCGCGATGCCGGGAAGGATAAGGTTGTCGGTAGGTGCCGTGCGGAAAACGCCGTCCTTGATTATGCTCACATTGGAATGCGAGCACTCGGTGACCCTGCCGTCCCTGTGGAACACCGCCTCGTCGCACCCGCTCTCCTCTGTCCTGATCGCGGCCATGACCGAGGGAATGAGGTTCAGTGTCTTTACGTCGCAGTGGAGAAATCTCGTATCCGGCACGGTGATCAGCTTCAGCTTTTTGTGAACGTCCCGAACTTTGCAGGGGTTCAGCATGACCCAGAGATTCCCGGGGACACCCGCGGGGAAGGTATGACTTCTTATCGCAGCTCCGCGTGAGATCTGCCAGTATACGAACTGCTCCGGGTCATCGACCTTCGTCACCAGATTGGCGAGAAGGCTTCCCAGTTCATCCTTCGCGTAAGGTATGGTTATGCCCAGTTTCTGCGCGCTTCTGTAGAATCTGTCCAGATGGGCATCAAGCATATATATAACATGATTTCTTGAATAAGTCGCGTCGTACACTCCGTCACCGAAATAGCACGCCCTGTCGGTCATCGGAACCGTCATTTCCTCAATCAGACCGATCTTACCGTTATAATATCCGAGATTCTTCATTTCATGACCCTCCTTCATCTGACCGGATAATCCGCTAACAGTTTATCATTTTTCTCATCCGAAGTCAAACCGCATTATGCATGCCGGGCCTGCGGAAGCCGGTCTTCCGCGGTTTTATCCTTTACCGGATCCCGCGCGAAACGCGATCTCGCTTCACATCCGGCAGATGCTGGACTCAGTCCCGTTCTTGACTCATTCGGCTTGACTGCGGAAATCATATGTACTATAATTATTCTGCTAAACAATATAACCTGAACAAATACAAAAAGAGGTAAAAGAGATGGCATTGGTAAACACGAAAGAGATGTTCAGAAAGGCATATGAGGGCGGTTACGCGATCGGTGCCTTCAACATCAACAACATGGAGATCATTCAGGCGATCACCGAAGCCGCCGGAGAACTCAAGTCCCCCGTAGTGCTCCAGGTGTCCGCCGGCGCAAGAAAATACGCCAAGCAGGTATATCTGCTCGCTCTGGCTGAAGCGGCCATAAAGGATTCCGGTATCGATCTGGCGCTTCATCTCGACCACGGAGCGGATTTTGAGATATGCAAGGCATGTATCGACGGCGGATTCACTTCCGTCATGATAGATGGTTCTCATTTCCCGTTCGAGGAAAACATAGCCGTCACCAAAAAAGTGGTTGAATACGCTCATGAACGCAATGTCACGGTTGAAGGCGAACTCGGGCGTCTCGCCGGCGTCGAGGACGACGTAAAGGTATCCTCTGCTGATTCTTCATACACCCGTCCCGAGGAAGTCGAGGAGTTCGTGACCAGGACAGGCGTCGATTCCCTTGCGATAGCTATAGGAACCAGCCACGGAGCGTACAAGTTCACTCCCGAACAGTGTACGAGAAATGAAGACGGAGTACTTGTGCCGCCGCCTCTCCGTTTCGATATCCTCGAAAAGATCATGGAAAGGATCCCCGGTTTCCCGATAGTGCTCCACGGCGCCTCATCCGTTCCGCAGGAATACGTGAAGGAGATCAACTCGATCGGAGGAAGACTTCCCGACGCAGTCGGTATTCCGGAAGAACAGCTCCGCCGCGCGGCATCGCTTGCGGTCTGCAAGATCAACATAGACTCCGACATAAGGCTTGCCATGACAGCCGGAATACGCAGAGTGATGGCTGCGCAGCCCGAAGTCTTCGACCCCCGCACATATCTTACCGTTGCGCGCGACGAAGTCCGCAAAATGGTCAAGCACAAGATAACGAACGTTCTCGGTTCGGCAGGAAAGCTTTGATCCGCCTGCTTTGACGGAGGGCTCCAGGATGAAATGGACCGAATCTTTCAGGATCAGCACTCATGATACGGATCCGGACGGAAACGTGAGGATCTCCCCGCTTCTGCGGTATATGCAGGATACAGCCAACCGGCAGTGCCTGTCGGCCGGTCCGTCCAATGAGGAACTTCGCCAAAGAGGCTATGCTTTCATAGTCAGCAGAATGGCTCTTAAAATTTACAGACCGCTGAACTGCTACGACGAGATCCTGGTATCGTCATGGCCGTGCGAAAGCAAGGGCGTGTATTATCTCAGATGCTACGATATCAGGATCGGGGACGAGACGGTCGCCGAAGCCTCCTCGATCTGGGCTCTCCTGGATATCGGCGGACGAAGGGTCTGCAGGGTCGGAGAGATCAGCGACGGATATCTTGGCGGCGGGTTCGACCCCCCGAACGAAATAGAGATCCCCATGAGGTTGAAAGCTCCCGCCGGCCAGCCTGTTCAGCCGGCAGGGGAATACACCGTTTCATACCGGGATTCCGATATCAACTCCCACATGAACAACACGGTCTATGCCGACATCATGTGCGGATTTCTCCCGGTCGACAGAAGGGCCGTGGGCTCGTTCTGCATCAGTTTTCTGAACGAAGCTCCGCTCGGGTGCAAGCTCGATGTCTTCACCGCGGACTGCGGCGGCGGAAAATACTTTGTCCGTACCGTCAGAAAGGACGGCATGATCAACGCCGAGGCAGAGATCGTGTTCCGCAGCTGACAGCGCAGAAATATAAATATGGAACAAAAGAAGGACTCCCTCATGAGAGTCCTTTTTTTCTATTCTATTCTGCCTGTTCCTTTCAGGTATCTTTCAAGTTCGCCGAACGAAACATCCGTTTCAGTCGATGTCAGCAGAAGGTCTATGTTTCCGCTGATTGCCTCAGGAGTATATTTTATTCTGTCATCAGCTTCTCTCCGTTCCCATTCCTCAAGACTGAACCCACCTCTGGAAAAGCATCTTTTCTTTCTGACGGTCTCCGGGACATCCAGAAACACCGCGACGACCGAACTGCCGAACTCCGATCTTATCGCCCTAAGAGCAGCCAGGTCCACGATGGCGGTATAGTTTCCTTTTTCAAGATCGATGCTGTCCCTGGCGGTGGCATAATACCAGACATCCGGCTTTCCGTCGAACAGCGTATGGTATTCGCGCGATTCGATGAATCTGCCGCTTCTGTCCATCTCTTCGAACTCTTCCCTTGAAACGAACTCGTAATCCCTGCCGTTCTCCTCGCCGGGCCGCATAGGTCTGGTCGTTACGGGAAGCACCCTGAAAAAGCCGAGTCCCGATATGAGCTTCGACAACATGGTGTCTTTTCCCGAAGCGCTCTTACCGAGCAGGGCTACTATGATCCCCATCGTTTTTCTCCATATCCTGCAAATATTTTCCCTCGTCGAATGTCAGCTTGTACTCCACCGAATCGCGGAGAGCCTGCCAGCTCGCGTCGATTATATCCGCCGACACCCCGGTGGTCCTCCACACATGCGAACCGTCGGTGGATTCGATGAATACCCTAACGCGTGACGCGGTGGCATTGTCGGACTCAAAAACCCTGACCTTGTAATCCGTGAGCTTGACGGATGAAAGCGACGGGTAAAAACCCGTGAGAGCCCTTCTGAGCGCCAGGTCGAGCGCGTTGACAGGGCCGACGCCTTCCGCAGCCGTTATCTCCTCGGAGTCCCCGACAGCGACCTTTACAAGGGCTGAGCAGAGACTTCCGGATTTCATCGTATGAGGCTCGCTGATTATTACCTTGAAAGTTTTCAGCGTAAAGTGCCGGGAACTGAGTTTCAGAGACTCCAGAAGGATCAGCATCAGCGATGCTTCCGCTCCTTCGAACTGGAAACCTTCGTCCTCGTACCGCTTTACCGCCTCGAGAGCGTCGGCTACTTCGGGAGAGTCTTTTGTGATCCCGGGAATTATCGAGCACATCTTTGAAGTCAGAGCGGCTCTGCCGGACAATCTGCTCACAAGGATATTGCGCTCGTTTCCAACGCTGTCAGGCGATGTATGCTCGAATGTCTTCGGGCTCTTTCTTACACCGTCTATGTGCATGCCAGCCTTGTGCGAAAAAGCGTACCCGCCGACAAAAGGCTCATGTTCGTCGAAATCCCTGTTTGTGATCTCGCAGATATGCCTGACTGTAGAAGTCAGCGAACGGAGCTGCTCCTCCGAGACACATTCGTATCCGAGCTTCAGCTGAAGCAGCGGAATGAGCGTGTTCAGGTTGGCGTTGCCGCACCTCTCGCCTATCCCCGAGACCGTCCCCTGGATCTGTGAGGCGCCGGAAATGACAGCTGAGACCGTGCAGGCGACTGCCATCCCGAGATCGTTGTGGCAGTGGATTCCGATCTTCAGATCCGGAAACGCCTTCCTGACTGCGGAGACCGTCATTCCCACGACATCCGGAACCATTCCCCCGTTCGTGTCGCAGAGGACTATCCTTTCCGCGCCGGCTGCCGCGGCGGTCTCGATGACCTTCATGGCATAAGCGGGATTGTCGCTGTACCCGTCAAAGAAATGTTCCGCGTCAAACTGCACTTTCTTGCCGCAATCAGTAAGATATTTTACCGAATCGTATACCATTGAGATATTCTCTTCCGGCGTCGTCTCAAGGACCTTCTCTGTCTGAAACTCCCAGCATTTTCCGAAGACGGCGCAGTACTCCGCGCCGCATTCCGCGAGAGATTTCAGCCATTTGTCCTCTTCGGGACGGGTACCCGGATGTCTCGTGCTGCCGAAAAAGACAAGATGCGCATTTTTAAGCCCGAGATCTTCCGAGTATGAAAAAAGCTCGTCTTCGCCTGCATCGATGTTGCCAGCTTCGATATATGTGACTCCGAGCGAATCCAGTGCGCGGATTATCTTGATCCTGTCTGATACTGTAAACTGCACTCCCGCACCCTGCGCTCCGTCCCGGAGCGTAGTATCGTAGATCTCTATTTTCATTTTCCTTTTCTCCGTTCGAATTTCCGGGAAGGTCCCCCGTCAGTGCGTTTCGGGCTTACGCAGCACCGCTATCCTGTCAAGGCCGGAATAGTCTTTAATAATACAGCACTCTGTTCCCTTCTCTGAGGCAATGGCAATGACATCCTTTCCCTGATCCGCGCCGATCTCGAGCACCATCGTTCCCCCGTTTCCAAGTCTAGATATCCAGTTTCCGACGATCGATCTGTAAAAATCGAGCCCGTCCGTGCCACCGTCAAGAGCCGCCTTCGGCTCGTAACCTAGTTCGGGAGCGAGCTTTCCGATATCCGCTGTCCTGATGTATGGCGGATTAGATACTATCACATCGAATCTTCCGTCCGGGATCTGATGTTCTCCGCCGAGCACATCCGCCCTGCAGAACGTGACCCTGTCCGCTACCCCGTTTCTTTCAGCGTTTCTTTCAGCCACCCGCAGAGTCTCGGGGAAAAGATCGACAGCCACGGCCCTGCAATCCGGTCTGGCCGCCATTACAGATACCGCTATACATCCGCTGCCGCAGCACAGATCGAGAAGGATCCCCCCGTTTGGAAGGAGGCCCGCCGCCTTTTCTGCGACCAGTTCAGTCTCCTGCCTCGGTATCAGGCACTCCGGCGATACCTCATATTCCTCGTTCATGAAATACCACCTGCCGAGTATATACTGCAGCGGTTCGCGGCTTTTCCTTCTCTCCACCGCTTTCTCAAGTGCGCAAGAGATATAATCTCTTGCCGGATCCGCTGCGATATCCGCTCTGGAAATGCCCTCGATCCCGCTGATAAGCAGGATCGCGTCCTCTGCCGGTGAATCTATCCCCGCACGGGCAAATATGTCAGTTATCTCCGCTCTCGTCATTACCGTCGGTCTCCGTATCCGGCTCTTCGGCCGCGGTCTCATCCGTCTTCTCTTCATCCGTTCCCGGGGCTTTGAAATCCGGAAATTCGTGGATCATGGCGGATTTGAGCGCGTAAATGGCGACCTCAAGCTGAGATGCGTCAGGTTCTTTCGTCGTCAGTCTCTGCATCCAGAGCCCGGGAGCGGACAGTATCCTGACGATTACGTTCGTACTGTGCTTCCCCGCAAACATTATGAACTCGTATCCGAGTCCCATCGTAAGCGGCAGAAGCAGGAGCTTCAGGACTGCTCTGAGAACTGTATTTGACCACGGCAGTACGGATCCTATGAGAATGCTGAGCAGAAGCATGAAAAAGATGAAGCTCGTGCCGCACCTCGGGTGGAATCTCTTGTACTTCATCGCGTTTTCCGGAGTAAGGTCCACCCCGGCCTCATATGCGAAGATAGATTTGTGTTCGGCTCCGTGGTACTGGAAAGTGCGTTTTATGTCCGGCTGGAGCGATGCAAAGAAAAGATAGAGAATGAAAATGAGTATCTTTACCGCTCCCTCGATCAGCGTTCTCCATCCTCCCAGCACACCGCCGGTGAGATTGTCAAGAAGTTTGGTCAGAAGCGAAGGCACGAAGAAGAACAGCACGAGCGCAAGGGCGACCCCAAGCACGGCAGCGAATCCCATGACTACATCCATCAGTTTCTTTCCGAAATGCTTCGTCAGCCATTTTTCGAATTTCGTTTCGCCTTCGTCTTCCAGGCCCAGTGCCTCGGCGGATTTTGTCAGCGTCTTCATGCTGAGCATGATAGTTTCTATGAAATTGACAACTCCGCGCACAATCGGAATATTCAGTATCTTGTATTTTTCCCTGATCGATCTGGTTATAGTATCCGAGACCCTGATCGATCCGTCCGGCATTCTGATGGCCAGGCTCGAACGTTCCTTGTGCCTCATCATAACGCCTTCTATGACAGCCTGTCCTCCCACCTGGTTAAGGCGGCAGTTCGGAACAGGACGTTCCTTCTTTTTCATTATGCAAATAAACCTTTCAATATCTTAGTGCGGATCCCGGATATCTCCGTTCCGCTTCCATTTATTATTATAACAGAAATACGGATAATAATCCCGTCCGCAGCAAAAAAACTCTTTCCGGGACCGGCGGAGCCCGCGTTTCGGCTCCTCTGCGGCATCTTTTTGCCGCTTTTTGTTTTTTTCATTATTCGCTGAAGTGAAAAAGTAAAATCCACTTTGAAAGCCAGTCATGGCGGAGTGGAAATTACTCTTACAGAGATCAGGCATCAAAGGGGAAATCAGGGTTAAAAGTAGAGGTTAATCTTACAGGAATCAAGGATTCAATCGATTTTCCAGTGAA
>JAGDBK010000097.1 GCA_017959065.1 Clostridia bacterium
CGATTGATGACAAGATAACAACGGGGTGTGGCTCAGTTGGTAGAGCGCTTGGTTTGGGACCAAGATGCCGCAGGTTCGAATCCTGTCACTCCGACCAAGGCGTGCGGTCTTAAAAGATCGGCACGAGAAAACCGGCGATTTTCGCCGGTTTTTTTTCATTTTCTCCGTTTTTTCGCTTTTTCAAAAAACGAAAAAGTAGTGAAATAAAAAGATCGGGCGCCCTTAAAACGGTAGGTGGACAGGAATTGAACCAAAAGGCACCTTATAAAGATGGAAGATTTTAACCACATTAATGGACCAGCGGAACCAACGAAGAGCTCTTCTTTACAACGATTGGTTTAATTAACAACAACAAATTGATAATTGTTTTTGCAGAAAAATGAGTATAATTACTTGTGTAAGCTTACAAAACAAGTATTGAAAGGAAAACACAAAATGAATGTCAAAATTGGGACGAAAATAAAAAACTTGCGTGCTCGCGACGGCATCACACAGGAAAAACTTGCATCTGCGCTCGGGGTAACCGCACAGGCTGTCAGCAAATGGGAAAGCGAAAACGGGTATCCAGATCTTGAATTTCTGACACCCATCGCAAACTTTTTTAATGTTTCACTTGACGAGCTTTTCAGTCACGATCTTGCCGAAAAACAACGGAGAATCGATGAATACTGTGCTGAATATGACGAACTCTTCCGGAACTGGTCGTTACCGGAAAAACGTGTAGAACTAATGCGTCGTGCACTTGCAGAATACCCTGCAAACGAAAAGCTTTTATTCCGTCTGGCTACGGCTCTGTGGTATAAATGGGATAATGAAGTAAGATCATGCGATGATATCGGCACATGTATCGACGGAAAGTACAAGCGCGATCAAAACAAAGTTAGAAGCATAAAAGGATGGGATGAACCGAGACAGATAATGGAAGAATTGCTTTCGAATTCAACGGACGACATTATTCGTTATGAAAGTACACAACTGTTGATTTATTTGTACAGCAACATAGGCGAAAAAGAACGAGCCATTGAACTAGCGGAACATTATCCGGATTCGAAGAATACTTTTTTAGCTACTGCTTTTATGTTAAATTATGAAGATGACTCCAAAATGTATAGTCAACGCCTTATTATTGGCGGACTTGATGATTTGACGCGTAAACTGCCTCGATGTGTGGAAGATAGAGAAACGAAGAAGAAAGCAATCGAAAAATTGATTGATTTGTACGATCTCGTCTTTTCCGGTATATATGGATTTTACAATTCGAATCTTTTTAGTTTATATGAGGAATATACTGAATTATTGTTAAGAGATGATTGTAAAGAAAAAGCATTTAAAATGCTCGAAAAAGCGGTTGAACATGTTAAAGCATATGACGATTATATTGACAAACTGCGCAGATATGGGGAGTTTAGATATACGTCGCCATTTACAGACAAGTTGAAAGATGAATCAAATAAGGTATATGCTGTAAAACAATTGCCAGAATTTCTCAAATGCGTATTGAAAGACAAGAATGATATTATATATCAGAAATTTAACAGTTTTCCAGGCTATATAAATCTTGTGAAAAGTATCGAAAGGGAAATTACCGAAAACACATAACGCGACATAATCCGAGCCGATCTTTTTAGGCCGTACGCACCGATCTTTTAAGGTCACACAGCACCTTCCGGAAAAGCCGGAAAAGTGCCAAACGCACCGGATTCTTTCCAATCCGATCTAAAACGACCGCACACCACATAAACGGCGGAACGCGGCTTTTTTAGCTTCGAATCCGTCCGTTTTTCTTTTTGACAAGCAATTTTCCGCACCCGGATTTCATACCGGAAAAAGAATCCCCGCCGTTCCTTCATTACCTGACGGAAAACGGCGGGGAATAAGGCACTTTAGATTAGTTTATCAGTCTTTCTCGCTTACTACAGATTCAAATTCCTTGCTTATCAGTTCAAGATTCTTCGCTTCGGCCTTCTGAGTGAGAAGGCTGACAATAACATTGATGACGATGCCGCAGATAAAGGCGGGGAGAAGTTCATAGAGATCGAAGACGCCTCCGATGGGACGGACGCAGTATTTCCAAATAAAGACCATCGCGCCGCCGCAGATCATGCCCGCGATCGCACCGTATTTTGTACTCTTCTTCCAAAACAGCGAGAGGAGCATCGTCGGTCCGAAGGCCGCACCGAACCCGGCCCAGGCGAAGGATACTATCGTGAAGACGCTTCCTTCCTCTCTTGCCCAGACGATAGCTATGATCCCGATTACGATGACGGCCGCTCTTGCTATGATCATTGCAAGTTTGTCAGAGATCTTAAGCTTGAACGTGTCCTGAAGCAGATCCTGGGTCACGCTTGAAGCAGCTGCAAGCAGCTGAGAGTCGGCTGTCGACATCGTAGCCGCCAGAATACCGGAGAGGATGACGCCCGCGATCAGTGCGAGAACAGGTCCGTAACTGCCCAGAAGTTCGGCGATCTTAATAATGATCTGCTGAGAATCTTCAGGTTTCAATGAGTCTATGGAATTGTTGGCGATCATCGCGCTTCCGACGACGCCGATGAGGATTGCAACGCTCATTGCGATAAATACCCATATTGTAGCGACTCGTCTGGAAAGGGTGAGCTTCTTTGAGTCTTTGATTGCCATGAACCTAAGAAGAATATGAGGCATTCCAAAGTAACCGAGGCCCCAGGCGAGAGTCGATACTATGAGCAGCGGAGTGTATGAGGCGGCGGTGCCGGTAGCCGCATCATAACCCTGTGTGACATTGAGGAAACCTGGAAGCGAAGTGGCGTTTTCAACAACATTCGACCATCCGCCCGCCGAAGAGATTCCGAAGAAGACAACTATCAGGAGCGCTCCGGTCATAACGATGGACTGTATAAGGTCGGAAGTCGAAGCGGCGAGGAAACCGCCCAGCGAGGTATACACCAGAATGACTATCGCGGAGATGAGCATCGCCCAGAAATAGTCAACTTTGAAAAGGCTGGAGAAGAGCGTGCCGCAAGCGTTGAAGCCGGATGCGACGTACGGAATGAAGAAGACTATTATAACGAGGGCGGCGAAAAGGGATATAACATGACTTTTGTCATGATAACGGCGCGAGAAGAAATCCGGAATTGTGACCGCGCCCAGCTTGTTCGAATAATGACGTATGCGCTTGGCAACTACCAGCCAGTTGATGTAGGTGCCTACGCCAAGGCCGAGAGCTGTCCAGAAAGCTTCCGGCAGACCGGTGGCTAGAGCCACTCCGGGCAGGCCCAAAAGCAGCCAGGAACTCATGTCGGAAGCCTCGGCGCTCATCGCGGTAACCAGCGGCCCCAGCTTTCGTCCGCCAAGATAGAAATCCGTGGTCGAACGGTTCTTTCTGGAGAAAAGGATCCCGAGGACGATCATTCCCACAAGATAAACACCCATGGCGATCATCATCATAATGTGTTGAGTACTGATCATTTCAGTTGTTCTCCTCTATAGCCAGAATAATAATGTATTTGTATGATATCACACGAAATTACAGAACGCAATATAAAACACAGTACATACTTTTTTACAAAAAATATCGCCTGAATCATAAAGAAATATGATAATCAGGCGATTTTTTATATAGACTGAAGTATAGACTAAAAAATATACGTATAATTATTTCTTCAAATATCCCAAATAATGGGGCAGAAGAACGGACGAATACTGGGTCAGAGAATAGCTGCCGCCGCATATGCACCAGTCATACAGGAGTGCCCGCTCCAGTATTGCATAAGACCGGATAATATCGGTGACGGGGATGTCGTCTCTTAATTCACCTCTCTGCTGTCCTTCTGTGCAGATCCGTCTTAGGTATTTGAAATAGAACCTGTTTCTATCCAACAGATGCCGTTCGCTTGTGGTGGTAAGCTGTGTTGAGAGCATCCGTGTCAGAAGTTCCAGGGATACCGTGTTTTCTATCATGAAAAAGAGTTCTCTGTTAAGAAGGATAAGTTTGTCAAAGCTGTTCATCTCGGGGTCGACGGTCTCGCTCAGTGCTCTGTATTTATCATCGAACAATGTGGAGAGGGAGGCAAGAAGAGAATCCTTCCCCGGGAAATAATGATAAAATGATCCTTTTGAGGTGTGCGAGCGCTCTATGATATCATCGACCGTCGTATCATCGTAACCTTTTTCGTAGAACAGCTCCCATGCTGACTTTATGATCCTGTTTCGTGTATCGGTCGGATGTTTTGACATCAGAGTGTTTCCTCCCCCGTGAAAGTCGATTATGAAAAATAGCTGTTTCTATCGGACGGAATCCGTTGAATTGCGCGGGCCGGCGTCACCGCTTTCGATGGGCCTGAATCCGAGTTCCAATGCCGGGGAACCTGGTCTGAGTCTGAAATCGAAATGCTCCGCGTCCTCAAACATAGGATCGGATGTCATGGACTCGTGCTCGAACCCAGCCGCCTGCAGATCGGCGAGATACAGGATGGTTTCGTTTCCCTCTTCATGAAAAACGCAGAATACCGGTTCGCGGCCTGAGATATCGTAAATCAAATTGCGGCTTGACGCTACTGTTTTCTGACTTATCTGATCCCGGCTGATGCTGTAGACAGGTACGCCGTCGGCGCAGATGATGTTGTTTTCGAAAATCACGGACAGATGGGGCTCCGGCCGCGTAACGCAGATCATCTGTTCGCCTGAGAAAGCGAAAATGTTGTTTCTGACAGTGTTCATCGATCCGTAATGCTGATGAAAGGAACTGTCGGAGCAGTTGTAGCAGATATTGTTCTCCAGCGTTATGAATGATGAGCCTTCATCCGTATACAGCGCCCATCCGCCGTAGTTCCTGGATCTTATGTCGTGTATGACGTTTCCGCTGACGACTGTGCCAGGCTGTTCCCCCAGCAGGTATACTCCGCCCATGTCAGACAGCATTCCGTTTCCTAGATGGTGTATATGGTTTTTTTCTATGCGGTTGTCTCTTGATATGCTCGGAGAGTATCCCCATACCCATCCGGCGGATACTCCGGTATAGTACAGACGGGATATCTCATTGTGTGCGACCGTGTTCTCATAAGAGTGTTTCATCAGGATGCCGCATGCGGCAAAATATCTCTGACCGCACTGCGTTATAGTGCAGTCTTCAACGGTGTTGCCGTATGTGTGTTCGCATTCCGGCGAATCGATCTTTCCCCCGGATATTACGACGCCGCCGGCTCCTCCGTCCCTGATCAGGGTCCTCATGATGCGTATCCCGTGACAGCCTTCATTTACAACAAATCCGTGCAGACCGAAATTCTCCATGGCGCAGTCTTCGAACGAGCAGTTCTCGGCATAAGTCAATGAAACAGCACCGTCCGCCTGCGAGACCGCCTGGCCGTCAGAAGCGAATCTCACTTCCTCACCGTTATAAAAGGAAGATGATCCGTATTCCCCTCTGGTGAT
The DNA here is from genome assembly GCA_017959065.1 of Clostridia bacterium. GTDB lineage: Bacteria > Bacillota > Clostridia > Oscillospirales > CAG-272 > RGIG2161. The sequence goes on from JAGDBK010000097.1 coordinate 5,407, forward strand.
GCCCATTTTAACTCCGCGAAAGCTGATGTTCTTCACTGGGGCGTCAGGAGTTCCTTCAATTTGAAACAGTTTTGAGATCTGAGGGACGAAGGCTTCTATGGTTTCGGGAGTGACGGACTCATCTCTAGGAACATAATATATCCTGTCTCCATCTCTGTACCAGTCGTCCTTGTGACCAAAAGATTCCGCAACGTTCTCAAGACAGTATTCGAGCCTGGACGGCGTTCCGTCTTCGCCCGCGATGCTGAACCGTGAACGGTAGAGCATGGTGACGCGTCTGGATTCCCTGTCGTAGCTTTCGATCGGCGTGTGTTCGTCGGACCAGAAGTGACAGAAACTGATCTGTATGCGGTCAATGTTTTTAAAATCACGAAAATCGCCTTCCCGCGCTGTGAACCATTTTGAGGATGAAAAAGGCTCGAGACTGCGGTTTTCGACATCTTCCGCATACAGCCACTCGGTTTCAGGATATCTGGTCATTTTCGCTCTGCTGCCGTTGACGAAAAAGTCTGAAAAATCCGGCAGATCTCCGACATGAGCTGAGAGACACCTTGCTCCGTTGTACATGTCCCAGTTCCAGCCTTTTATCTGTCTTCCGCCGATAATGCGGACATTGCCTCCGCGGTCGGGTTCGACGGTGATCCTGTTCAGGCCGGATCCGAGGCATAATGTACTGTCGAGGCAGTAAAGGCCTTCCGCCAGCCGGATCGAAATGGGCTGACCGATCCCGGAGCGTCTGAGTTCTTTAACGAATGCGAACGCGGACCTTAGAGACGGGAAAGGACTTCCCGTCGCTTCCGGACTGCGTTCGGTTCCGCCGGTTTCACTTCCCGAGTTGGGAGAAACAAAAAGCGAAGTGATCTCATTACATGATATCATCTCTGTCTCCTGACTGAAAAACAAATTCGCGAATCTGACGGCAGCGTTGACGGTAATGGCGCCTTGTCATTTTCACAGAACTGGGGCTATTTTGAAACGGCGGAAACCAGTTTCAGAAATTTTGTATCGTTCATCTGTTCGTTGGTGACATATTCGCCGTTGTAAAAAAGCGCGTATGTGGTCACGGGGGAAGGTGCGTTTCTTGCATCAGCCGCAGTCTCAAGAAGAACGGCCCTGAATTTTATGCCGTTTTCAGCCGCTGTTTGCTCAACTATCGGAACATATTTTGCGTTGAACGGACACTGGTGAGTGTAATAGAGGACAAATCCGTCGCCGTCCGTGCGGGGATGCCGCGCGCATTCTTTGAATCCCGGCCGTGTAGCGTCGGGAGAAAAAGGAAGATACCATAAATCGATTCCGTTGTCTGCCTCGTCGCACACTGTAAAACCTTTGTGCTTAAGATAGCCCGGGTCAGCGAGGAAAGGTTTCTTTTTGGGGGATGAAAGTATGCAGAGACCTTTTCTCCCTTTCTCCTTGCTGTCAGCGATGCATTCTCCCAGGAGATCGTTCGAATAACCGTGTCCCTTGAATGATCCGGAGACCCAGAGACAGTCTATATACATATATCCGTCAGCATCTATCGGATTCCACGCGTTTTCAGCCGGTATGTATTCTATGAAGCATTTACCGCGCTCGGTGCTTTTCAGGAAGACGAGACCTTCGTCGAAACGTTCCGAAAGCCAGGCTTTCTTGGAAGCGACCTGGATATCGCGGTTGTTCGAAATTGCGCAGCATATGTGCTCTTTTTCAATGTTTTCCTTTGTGACCCTGATATATTCCATGTCCTTACTCCATAAATGATCGTATTATGATCTGATTTGATCCGAAGAGATTCCCGAACCGTTATAATTCATATCAGCAAAAGGCTAATATGTACCAAAAGTATCCGCGGCGTTTACCGCGGATACTTTTGATTTAACAGCATAAATGAGCAAGCGGTCACTCGAACACTACGCTGACAGAACCGATGTTGTCCAACACTTCGAGCTCAAGAGGAATATCCCCTTCCTTGTCGCGGGCCGGGATGAACACTCTTCCAAGGTTGTCGGTGGACTTGCTGACGACTTTCCATTCGGAGGGGACGAAGATCGTCACTGAACCGAGGTTCTCGCGTACGGTTATCCTGCCGCCGCCGGTATATGTCTCTTTATTGGAAATGTATACTTTTGTCGTGCCCAGATGTTCCGTTATTACCGCGCCGGACAGGTCGGATCCGTCAAGGTATACTGTCTGGCTGCCGATCTTGCCGCCGTCCCCTATGCTGTACTGCTTGCCGTTGACAGAGACGACATGCTTCGGACGGAATATGAACTTGAATCCGATGGTGAGCAGGAGAGCCGCAAGAAGGACTATCCAGTTTGAGATCAGGTTCTCACCCGGCCTTCCTATAGCTGCTGCAATTGTTCCTTCAAATATGATAAACAGAAAAGCAAGCGGGAAAAACACGTTTGTGAATCTGAATTTGACTATCTCGCAGATCAGCCAGGCCACCGCGAGGATCCCGGCGATAATATGCCAAACTGTTACGGTGCTGCCGAAGCTGACTCCCAGCCCGTCCATCACGAGTATGACCGCGGTAAGGATCAGAACCAGTCCCCAGAACAGGAAACGGAAGCGCGGTCTTGTCCTGCCGTTCATTTCTTTGATCTCAGTATTCTTCATCTTACTATTTCAACCTCGTTTCTTCTATCTTCCCTCGGACTGATTTGAAATACATCCTCGAGATGAAAACTTTTTTGCTGCTTCTTTCAAATGAAGCGGTCCCGATGCCGGTGGGTGATCTGACAAGCGAGCGGATGAGCGATGTGTTGACTATAGAACTCTTTGACGCCTTTTCAAATGAAACAGGCAGCTTCAATGAAAGCTCGGACAGCGTCATCGGACATTCAAAACACTCCCTGTCCGTATGCGCCCAGACCCTGCTGTCCCCGGTCTCGAAGAACAGCACGTCTCTAAGCTTTATATATGAAGTCCCGCCCGGCTTTTTGACCGAGATCTCGCCCGAATCCGAAAGGACCGACTCGATCGCGTTTCTGACCCGAAGTATCTCATCGTTCATCCCGCGCGCACGGATCACGACCTCTTCGGTGCATTCCGGGTCAACTTCAATGCGAAGTCTCATCATCCCACCTCAGCTTTCTGAAAAAAATTATACAGTCTGAGATAATGATTGTAAACAGTTTTGGCCCAAGTGGTAGATTTTTGCCTGTAAGTGGGAGAACCCGTCATTATAAAAGTGTTCCCGGACAATCGGTAATTCCTTCAGACAGTACACAGATACATTATTGCTTTTGAATTATTGGATTTCCAATGGGTTGATTTTGCAAAACTGTGATGATACAATAAAATGGCAGCCGGGGGAGAAAGCGGCATGTTTTCCGGCCCCGGATATTTGCTTTTTATCAAAAAGGCACGCCGGCCGGCCCCGCGTGTCTGCAGATCGGAGAATTACAAAATGAGCAGGATGATCGTTCCGGAGGGATACAGACCGTCTCTGTCTCTCTATGAGACACAGACAGCCATAGGCATGCTGAAACGCATTTTCGAGGACAGGCTCTCTGATGCGCTGAATCTTTGCAGAGTTACGGCGCCGCTTTTCGTCGATCCGTCAACGGGACTCAATGACAACCTTAACGGTGTGGAGAGACCTGTATCGTTCGACATCCCTGCGGCGGGAATAAATGCGGAAGTGGTTCACTCGCTCGCAAAATGGAAGCGGATGGCGCTCTACCGTTACCGTTTCCCGTCCGGAAAAGGCATCTACACCGATATGAATGCAATCAGAAGAGACGAGGAACTGGACAACCTCCATTCTGTATACGTAGACCAGTGGGACTGGGAAAAAGTCATAGATATCTCAGACCGGACAGAAGAATACCTTCATAATACTGTAAAGTCAATAGTGGCTGCCGTCTGCAGAACGCTCGCGGAAGTGAAAAAGGTGTATCCGCAGATAAGAGTCTTTCTCAATGATGAGGTGACTTTCATATCTTCTCAGGAACTGCTTGATATGTTCCCCGGTATGACCCCGAAAGAAAGGGAATACATGGCTGCAAAGAAATACGGGACAGTATTCATCTCTCAGATCGGAGTCCCGCTTTCAGACGGCAGACCTCACGACGGAAGGGCGCCGGATTACGATGACTGGGCTCTCAACGGAGACGTAGTCTTTTACAACGAAGTCCTGGACTGTCCTTTCGAGATATCATCGATGGGCATACGCGTGGATCCGGAATCACTCGACAGGCAGCTTTCCGCGGCAGGATGTGACGAGCGCCGCGGTCTGGAATATCACCGGCTCCTTCTCGGCGGTGTTCTTCCCCAGACTATCGGGGGAGGAATAGGGCAGTCAAGACTGTCAATGCTTTTGCTCGGAAAGGCTCATGTCGGGGAAGTCCAGTCCTCCGTATGGGACGAGGACACAAAGTCCGCGTGCGCCGGCGCTGGAATAGTGCTGCTTTAAATGGATTCATCCTTAACTGGATTATTGAGACCGTTTGTATCTTGCGGGGGGCTTCCGGCCCCCCGTGAATGATTAATGAAACTGACAGAACAGGAGAAAGCACGTTCGAATCCGGGGGTCCGAGGCTTTGAGAAAATGACAGGCGGATACGGAACCGGGACGGCATAATGATATGATTGAGTTCGGAAAAAGGATCGAGATGTTTTCCGATAATTACATAGCGCAAAAAACCGAAGGCCTCGTTTTCAGGTATTACCGTCCGGAATGCCTTGGAAAGGCTCTCAGTTTCACTTTTCCGTGGGAAAACGCAGGATCGCTTGGCCTGACCGTCTTTGAAGACGGCGATACCGTGAGAATGTATACCCGGGGGTATCCGGAGTCGCTGACGGACGATGAATCTGTGAGCTGTCTTTACGAAAGCAAGGACGGGCTGACTTTCAGCCCTGTCGCGGTCAGAGAGATCCCTTACCGGGGAACAGAAGTCAACAACATCGTGAAAATGGGGATGACATGTCATAATTTTGCGGTCTTCCTCGATTCGAATCCGTCATGTCCGTCCGATGAAAAGTATAAAGCCGTCGGCGGTACTTTCAGAACTGACGGTCTGTTTGCCTATTCCAGCCCTGACGGGATACGCTGGAGAGAGATGTCGGACAAGCAGATCCTGACAGACGGATCCTTCGATTCAATGAATATGGCTTTCTGGGATACGGAAGCGGGGATCTACCGGTGCTATTTCAGATACTATGAAAACGGAATAAGGGCAATAGCGTCCAGCACTTCTGAGGATTTTCTCAACTGGTCCGCCCCGGTCCCGAACAGGTATGCCGGTGGGATAGGAGAACATCTCTACACAAACGCGGTCAGACCCGTGCCCGGCGCGGAGCATATGCTCGTCTCTTTCCCCATGAGGTATTGCCCCGACAGGAAGATCGAGATCCCGGACAGTTTCGCGGCGTCCCGGCCGGGCGTTTCAGACTGCATTCTGATGACATCGCGTAATGGAAACGACTGGGACCGGAAGTGCGGAGGTCCCTGGATCTGCGGCGGGCTTGACAGACGGGAATGGACGCAGCGGAATTTCATAACCGCCGGTGGCATAGTGTGCCGCGGCGACAGTTTCTATATATACGTGGAGAAACATTATATGTGGGACGACTGCGGTATCTGGGTGTATTCTGTACCAAGATACAGACTGTTCTGTCTGAGCGCCGGAGAGAAGCAGGGGCATTTCATGTCGGGGCCGGTCCGTTTTGAGACTTCGTCATTTTATGTGAACTTTGCGACATCCGCTCTCGGCTCCGTAAGATTCCGGATCCTTGATGAGGAAGGGCATGAGATGGCCTCGTCAGAAGAACTGTGGGGCAATGAAATATCTAAAGAAGTGTATCTGCCGCAGATCAAAGGCCGCACCGGATACATAAGGGCCGATATGCGTGAAGCGGAACTGTACGCCATGGGAAGCCGAATGCTATGAACCTTACTTTGAAAGATAATATGACAAAAATAGCTGAATTCTGCAAAAAGAACCTCGCAGCCGTGATAATGATCCCGGTCACCGCCGCGCTGATAACCGCTGCCGGAATATTATTCCGCCAGTCTCCGCTCAGGATCCTTCCGCTGTATGTGTCTCTTTTCGTGCTTATGCTTCAGGCAAAAGCCAACAGGACCGCCAGCCTGATAGGTTCGTTCAACTGCATCTTATATACGTTTGTTTACATCAGACTGGGCCTTTACGCTTTCGCAGCGACATGTGCGCTCGTTTCCGGTCCTTTGCAGATGGTCACGTTCATCCTCTGGAGCAGGCGCAAATACGGGCAGTCCACGTATTTCAGAAAGATGAGCGTCAGATGGAGGATAATCACTGCGGCAATTTTCATCGTGTCGTTTTTCGCGGTCTATTTTGTCCTGGATATGCTTGGCTCGTCCCACCAGTTCATAGACGATCTGGCTTCAATGCTTGGTACGCTGAACACTGTCCTTCTGATGCTGGCATTTATAGAATACACCTGGCTGATGATACCTGCGGGAATAATAACCATAGTCATGCATATAACCACGGTCCCCGAGGTGCCGGGACAGGTCACATACGTGATCTTTTCCGTTTATTCCCTTATCTGCGTAATAATGCAGTTTTTCCGCGTGAGACAGCTGTACGCAAAGCAACAGGAGGAACTATCGGCCGCAGATCAGGTCCGGAAGGAAGAAAGTCCCCAGACGGTTGCCGCGGGGCGCTGACCGGATGTCTTTCAAAAAAAAACAGGGAGGAGTCTGTGGACTCCTCCCTGAGCTTTTTGCGTCAACTCATCATTTCCGTCCTGCCCTCGAGCGCACGGAACAGTGTTATCTCATCCGCGTATTCCAGATCGCCTCCGACAGGTATCCCGTATGCCAGACGGCTTACCTTGACATTCCGGTCTCTGAGCAGCCTGGAAATGTACATGGCTGTAGTCTCGCCGTCAACAGTGGGATTTGTTGCGATAATGACCTCTTTTACCGTCCCGTCATCCAGACGGGAAAGCAGTTCTCCGATCCTGAGCATATCCGGTGTCACTCCGTTCGACGGAGACAATACTCCGTGAAGCACATGGTAAACGCCCTTGTACTCGCGCACCCTTTCCATGCTCATTACTGTCCGGCTGTCCTCCACTACGCATATCGTGCTCCTGTCCCGTCCCGGATCGGAACAGACCGGACATTTCTGACCCGCTACTGAAAGGTTCTGACAGACCGGGCAGGTACCGATCTCCTTCTTTGCGCGAAGGACCGCGCTGGCGAATTCTTCAGCCTGTTCGTCCGTATAGTTGACGACTGAGAACGCAAGCCTTACGGCTGTCTTTCTCCCTATTCCGGAAAGTCTGCGGAACTGGTCTATGAGTTCCTCAAGCGGTTCGATGTATTCTTCCATGGCATCACATCAGCCCGGGGATCCCTAGTCCGCCCGTGATCTTTCCCATTTCCTCGGCATTGACGGAATCCACTTTCTTTATCGCCTCGTTTACGGCCGCTACGAGGATGTCCGCTAGCGTCTCTATGTCGTCGGGATCGACGATCTCCTCGGAGATCGTCATGTCGAGTATCTCACGCCTGCCGGTAATCTTGACCGTGACGGCCCCGCCGCCTGCGGAAACTTCATATTCGCGCTCATCCAGTTCCGCCTGGAGGTTCTGCATGTCCTCCTGCATTTTCTGGGCCTGTCTGATCATGGAATTCATGTTGCCCGGGCCGCCGCCCATACCCTGTGGAAGTCTGGCTTTCATAAAGCATTATTCCTTTCTTGTGTTTTCAGTCAGTCTCAATCAGCTTCCTGCCTTGTTCAGACATTGTCAAGAGCCTGCTTGATATCTTCGAGTATGTCTTCCTTGTTTTCGATACCGACGGAAAGCCTGATCAGGTCAGGGGAGATTCCTCCCTCTTTCATTTGTTCGTCGGAGAGCTGCCTGTGTGTGGTGGATGCCGGATGCAGAACGCAGGTGCGGACATCGGCAACGTGCGTGACTATCGCCGCAAGCTTCAGGCTGTCCATGAATACCGTGGCGGCATTCCTTCCGCCGCGTACTCCGAACGAGATTACGCCGCAGGTCCCTCCGGGCATATACTTTTTAGCAAGATCATAGTATTTGCTGGATTCGAGTCCGGGATATTCCACCCAGGATATCCTTTCGTCTTTTTCAAGCGCCTTGGCGATATAGAGCGCATTTTCGCAGTGGCGCTGCATGCGGACCGCCAGCGTCTCCAGCCCCAGATTCAGAAGAAAAGCGTTCTGGGGGGATTGTATCGAACCGAGGTCGCGCATTATCTGGGAGGTGGCTTTCGTTATGAACGCCGCCTTACCGAATTTTTCCGTATAGACTATTCCGTGATATGAGTCATCCGGTGTCGTAAGACCGGGGAATTTGTCCGCGTATGCTTCCCAGTCGAAATTGCCGCTGTCCACTATAGCCCCGCCGACGGTAGCCGCATGTCCGTCCATGTATTTTGTCGTCGAATGTGTGACGATGTCCGCGCCGAATTCGAACGGTCTGCAGTTTATCGGAGTGGGAAACGTATTGTCGACCACGAGCGGGACGCCGTTCTCGTGCGCGATCCCGGCGAATTTCTCTATATCCAGGACAGTTAAGGCGGGATTTGCTATAGTCTCCGCAAACAGAGCCTTTGTGTTGGGGCGGAAAGCGGAACGCAGTTCGTCGGGGGAGCAGTCAGGATGGACGAAGGTCGTTTCGATCCCCATCTTCTTCATGGTGACGGAGAGCAGATTGAAGGTCCCGCCGTAGATCGCCGACGAAGAAACTATATGATCGCCCGCTTTCGCGATATTGAACAGTGAAAAGAAATTTGCCGCCTGACCGGATGAAGTGAGCATTGCGGCCGTACCGCCCTCCAGAGCGCAGATCCTCGCGGCTGCCATATCGTTTGTCGGATTCTGAAGTCTTGTATAGAAATACCCGGGCTCTTTCAGGTCGAAAAGATTGCCCATCTGTTCGCTCGACTCATACTTGAATGTTGTGGACTGGTAGATAGGCAGTATCCTCGGTTCGCCGTTCTTCGGACTGTAACCGGACTGCACGCATTTGGTATCTGTCTTGTATTCTTTCATAATCTTCTCCTGTCTTCTCAGGGATTTTGAGGCTTGTAACTGTCCTTGAGGCTTACTATGCGGTTGAACACGCCGTGATCTTTTATGTCTGCCACGAAGTATCCGTTTCTGACGAACTGGAAGTGTTCCTCCGGAGCAGCCTCTGCAAGTGCAGGCTCGGTCATGATATCCAGTTCGCGGACGGAATCCCTGTTCAGATGGCGGTTGAAAAACGCGTCTCTGTCTTCGTCGTCGGGGATGTCGCAGATGTCCGGAATATCGAACAGCCTGTCATAGAGCCGTACTTTGGCTGCTTTGGCGTGAACGGCGCTCAGCCAGTGGATCGTTCCCTTGATCTTTCTGCCGTCCGCGGGCATCCCGTTTCCGGTTTCAAGATCGGCTGTGCATCTGATCAGTGAAATGTTTCCGTCTCCGTCGTGTTCGACCCCGGTACACTTGACTATATAAGCGCCCATCAGTCTCACTTCTCCGCCGGGCTTAAGGCGGAAGAATTTCGGGGGCGGCACTTCTTCGAAGTCGGTCCTTTCGATGAACAGTTCACGGGAGAAGGGCGCTTTTCTCGTGCCGGACGTTTCGTCGGCCGGATTGTTGGGAAGGTCGAAGTATTCTTCTCTGCCTTCGGGGTAGTTCTCTATAACGACCTTGACGGGATCAAGCACCGCGACGCGTCTCTGCGCCGATGCGTTGAGTTCCTCTCTGACACAGTGCTCGAGAAGTTCGACATCAACCACGCTGTAAGCTTTGGCTATGCCTGCGCGGCGGACGAACTCGAAAATGGACGACGGGGTGAATCCGCGTCTCCGCATGCCGCACAGTGTGGGCATACGTGGATCGTCCCAGCCGTCGACCATGCCGGATTCGACGAGCATCCTGAGATATCTCTTGCTCATCACCGTATATGTCATGTTCAGTCTTGCAAACTCATACTGATGCGGAGCCGGATCGAATCCTATATTCTCCACTACCCAGTTGTACAGGGGCCTGTGGTTCTCGAATTCGATGGAGCAGAGCGAATGCGTGATTCCCTCGAGCGCGTCCTGGATCGGGTGCGCGTAGTCGTAAAGTGGATAGATGCACCACTTGTCGCCCTGACGGTGGTGGGAAGTATGGACTATGCGGTATATCGCAGGATCGCGCATATTCATGTTCGGGGAGGACATGTCGATCTTTGCCCTCAGGGTGCAAGCACCGTCGGGGAACTCGCCGTTTTTCATCCTCTCGAAGAGCTCCAGATTCTCCTCGACTGTCCTGTCGCGGTAGGGACTGTTCTGCCCGGGAGTGTTGAAATCCCCGCGCATCTTTTCCATCTCTTCCTTCGACAGGTCACACACGTACGCTTTGCCGTCACGGATCAGCTTCACCGCGAATTCGTAGCATTTATCGAAATAATCGGAACCGTAGAAGACCCCGCCGTCCGGAACTGCCCCGAGCCACTCGAGGTCACGGTAGATTGAGTCCACGTATTCGGTATCCTCTTTGGAGGGGTTGGTATCGTCATAGCGGAGATTGAAAAGGCCTCCGTATTTTTTCGCGGTGCCGTAGTTGATGTATATGGCCTTGGCACTGCCGATGTGAAGGTATCCGTTGGGCTCTGGCGGAAAGCGTGTGTGGATCTTCTCCACTCTGCCTTCGGCAAGGTCGGAATCAATTATATCATGTATGAAATTGGATGTTTTCTCTTCCATTTCAAAGTTCCTCCGCTTTTTTTCTTATTCGCGAGACGGAACGGTCGCGGCCGAGAATGTGCATAACGTCGTACATGTCCGGAGAATTGAGCCTTCCCGTGAGCGCAAGCCGTATAAACATGCTGACGTCGGCCACGCTTCCGGCATACAGTTCCGGCGCCGCCTTGTATTCTTTCATGTCCGGGCAGAACCCGGTTCTTTCCGCGATCGACTTGATCCTCGCAAACCACATGTCCCTGTCTTCGCTTTCATCGTACTCATCCGCGTACAGAGACAGGACCTCGCGGATCTTTTCAGTGGCGAAAACATCCGGAAAGGGATCCTTCTGAACGAAGAGCCCGTCAAAGAAGAAGTCCGCGTAACTCCTGAGGTCCGAGAACACGGTAATGTCTTTGCGCGGCTTTTTCCCGCCGCGTCCTATGGAAAGGATCGCTTTAGCGTAATCCGGATTTGCCGTGAACAGATCTGCGAGCTCGGGATCGAACTCGCGGGCCCATTCAACACTTGACGAATACATTTTCTCGGTGCTGAACCTTGAGATCACAGTGCGGGAAATGTCATTGAGCTTGTCGAAGTCGAACAGACAGCCGGACGGGCTCATCTTTTTCACTGTGAACGGGAAATCCGTATACGGGAGATCGGGGTTGGCGTTCCGCCACTCTTCGAAATTGGAGTTGAGCAGCGTCATCATATATTCCAGAGTGACTTCTGCCGGATAGCCGCGCGAGTAGAAGAACGACATCGCAAATTCCGGGTCCTTGCGCTTTGAGAGCTTGCGCTTTTTTCCGTCGTCCAGTTTGAGTACCTGCGCGGTATGGATATATTTCGGCATCCGGAATCCCAGAACGCGGAAGAGCTCGATGTGGAACGGGAGGCTGGGGAGCCAGCTCTCGTCACGGACCACGTGAGTGGTGCGCATCAGGTGATCGTCCACGGCGTGGGCAAAGTGATAGTCCGGGATCCCGTCGGATTTCAGAAGAACATGGTCGATGAAATTGGCAGTGATGTCTATCTTGCCTTTTACAAGATCATCGAATTTGAAGCTGTCCCCCTCGTGACCTTCGGATCTCAGGCGAAGCACGAAAGGTCTGCCGGCGTCGAGCTCTCTCCTGATGCTGTCCAGATCTGCATCGCGCCATTTTGCCCATTTACCGTAATAGCCGGGAGTGAGCTTTTCGCGTTCCTGCTCCTCTCTGATGGCGTTCAGATCCTCCGGAGTGCAGAAGCAAGGATAGGCAAGGCCTTTGCGGACCAGATCCTTTGCATATGTCTGGTATACCTTCTTCCTTCTCGACTGCCTGTAGGGACCGTATGAACCGTTGTCTCCGTCGGATGTCGCCCCTTCGTCAAAATGTATGCCGAATTTGTCAAGCATATCGATTATCAGTTCGACTCCGCCCTCGACTTCACGTTTGGAATCCGTGTCCTCGATCCTGAGGAAGAATACTCCTCCGGACTGGTGCGCGAGTCTTTCGTCAGTCAGAGCACCGTAAAGGTTGCCGAGATGAATGAATCCCGTTGGACTCGGAGCGAAACGCGTGACCTTTGCCCCTTCAGGGAGATCCCTGGGCGGATACGCCTTCTCCATGTCGTCCGGTACTGTGTCGATATCGGGATACAGCAGATTTGCCAAATATTCGTGATCCATGTCTGAAACTCCGTGAAATAGAATTGAATTATCGTTGTTCGGGCGGCCTCACCGGAGACCTGTGATGAAAGGATTCGTCTTTCTTTCTTCTGAAATCCGGGACATAACGCCGTGGCCGGGAAATATGCGGAAATCCGTTTCCGATTCTGCAAGTCTCTTCAGAGACATTTCCAGATCTTCCCGGTTTCCGCCCGGCAGGTCGCTTCTTCCGACGGTGCCGGCAAAAAGAGTGTCACCCGTGAACATGTCGCCGCCGCAGAAAAGGCATACGGATCCCGGAGTATGCCCCGGGGTATGCATGACAGTGATCCTTTCCGAGCCCAGCGGGATCTCCGTACCCTCGCAAAGCAGGTCATCCGCTTCAGGGCAGGCGAAATCCGGAACGCCGAAAAGATCAGCGCAGTTGAGTTCATTGTCAGAAAGATAGGCCCCGTCTCCGGCTCCTATGCAGATCCGGGCATCGGGAAACCGATTTCTCGCATCGGGCAGAGAAATTATGTGGTCATAATGGCCGTGGGTGAGGATTATGCGTCTTATCAGTATGCCGCCGTCCGAGCAGTACCGCGCAAGTCCTGACATGTCGGCGGACGGATCGATGACCGCGCCCTCGCGGGACCCGCCGTCCCATACAAGGTATGAATTGGCGCCGTAACGGCGGGGTTTCAGAAGATCGATATTAAGCATATTTTTCCTGTCGTGCCTTCGCTTTCTGCGTCGGGATGAAACAGCGCCGGCCCGGATTGTAACGCAGGCGCGTCTCAAGGACATTCTTTCACAGATTATACCAAAAACTGAGTGAAATGTCCATATCGCGAAGCTTCACTTACTTTTGACTTTTTACTGTTATGCAGGTATAATTATTCCGGCGGGAATCCATTTGAAATACAGAGTCCGGTCTTATGCCGGCAGCGGGGTGTGTCATGATGATCACTGTAATTAACGAATGCACGGGGAGCGTGTCCGGATTTGCCGCGGAGGAACTGTGCAGGTTTCTTCCGATGACCGGCGACACGGCGCTTTCTGCCGGGAAAAAAACGGGGGCAGAGAACGGGCCCCGGATAATACTCCGCGCGGATCACGGACTTGAGGATTATGCGTATGAGGCTGTCCCTTTTCCGGAAGGGATAGTGCTTCAGGGGAAGACGGAAGGAGAGTGCCTTCTGGCCGTTTACCGTTTTCTCGAGAATGCAGGGATCGTATTCGACGCGCGCGGGGCACATCTTTCAATGGACGCGCCGGGAACAGCCGCGGCGCTGAAGGAAGGGTTCCGGACAGAACCTTTCGTCAGGCTGCGGGGGATCCGGCAGCATATCAATTTCCCGATGGATATCTCTTCCTATACTCCTGACGACGCAAAGGAATACATAAGGAATCTCGCCCGAATGCGTATGAATGCGCTGACTTTCCACAGTTACGGAGGGTTCTGGCACGACGGACCGGGACACTTTTTCTACGGAAAGACTTTCCCTGTTCCCGACGATCCCAGGATCAAGAGCAGGATAGACAACGAAAGGATATTCGTGAGCCCCGGATGCGAGAAAATATGGGGCGATGAAAAATCGGTCGCGGACTATGCGGTCGGATTTCTGAGGGAGCTGATCAGGACCGCGAAAACCAGCGGGATGAGGGTGACCTTGTCTATTGAGCCGACAGAAAACCTGAAGGCGGTTTCAGATGCTCTGCGATATTACCCCGAGATCGACGAACTTGAGATCATATCACCCGAGCTTGGAGTCTTCGGAGATGCGGAGGAGACTTACAGTCAGGTGTTCGAAAGGGCAGTGGAACTGTTCGGAGAGAAGATCCTCGACGGATCCGGACTCATACCGGGACTCGATCCGGGCCTTCCCGTCCCGCCGAAGATCTGGGACACCATAAACGCTCTCGCTCAGGCGATAAAGATCTACGAGAACCGGGAGAGACTGTTCCCGGAGGGACAGGAGAAACCGATCCGCATAGGCCTTTATGTCCTTTGCCGGGGCTCGCTGTACATCACAAAGCGTATCATGGACAAATGCCTTCCGGAGTCAATGACGAGGACGTATCTTCCGGCTCACGGTACGGAAGCGGTGGTGGATACCCTTAAGTACATGAAATTCGAGCCGGAAGATTTTCAGAAGACGGCAGTTCATTCATGGATAGAGTTTGACGGGAACATGTATATCCAGCAGAATTCCGCTTACGCTATAGAGCACACCGTGGATTATCTTGCCGGATTCACGGGGGCAAAGTCGGTATGCGGACTGTATTTCAATCACTGGCGCACCTCGGAGAATCTCATCCCCATCTCATATGCTGCCGCTGCCGCGGAATCGCGTATCTCTTTGAAGGATTTCTGCGTGCGCTATGCGGGTTCGTTCGGACTCGAATGCGGGAAGTTCGCCGAAACGGTGGCGCGCGCGGGCAGATTCGATACGTACTGCCGCGACAAGCTGTTCAATATCGGATTCTGTTTTCTGGACTGCTGGACGATGCACAGGGGCATAGGCTGGACGGATCTCTGGAAAATTGAAAGCGTGCTTTACGCCGTCGGCGAGGCTGAAAAACTCGGACTGTGCTTCTCCGATCTGGCCGAGTCCGCTCAGACCGATGCCGGCAGGGAGGTCTGCGATGTCTGCTGCAACAGATACGGCGCCATGATCTGCCACCTTAAACTTATCCTGTCCATTCTGAAAATAAGGGATATATGCGGCAAAGACAACTCGGGCCTCGGCGAGGATCAGAAGCAGGGGATCCGCAGCGCGCTGGACGAGGCGAAAGTGCATTTCGACGAATATATAGACGCCTATGCTTCACTGATGCCGGACAGAGGATGCCAAGGGCTTATCGTGGACTATTATAAAACGATGCTTTCATATATCGATTATCTCTCGAGGTACTATCTCGGGGAAGCAACCGTGTCGGACGGACTGAACGACAGTTCTCCGTACTGTCCGCCGCCTCCGGCTTCAGGTTCCGCTGAGGAATCATCATACGCTCCGCCGCCCCCCGCTTCCGGGTCGGCGGTCGGCACAGGCGCTGAGAAGTGAACGCATGCGTACAATGTGACGCAGTAAGGAGTGATTTTGGCTTGGCAAACGGAGATACCGGCAGAAAGAAGATAATGGTTTGCTTCGGTACGAGACCCGAAGCGATCAAGATGTGTCCTCTGGTCCTTGAGCTGAAGAAGAGAGATGAAGCTCTCGTTTCGGTATGCGTCACGGGACAGCACCGTGAAATGCTGGACAGCGTCCTTCGCGTGTTCGGAGTGAAACCCGATGCAGATCTGAATATTATGAAGGAGAGGCAGTCACTGTCCGATGTCACCAGATGGATCCTTGAGGGAATGGAAATAGTGCTTGACAGCTACAGACCGGATATTGTCCTTGTCCACGGAGACACAACGACCGCTTTCTCGTGCGCGCTGGCGAGTTTCTATAAGAAGATCCCGGTCGGACATGTAGAAGCAGGGCTTAGGACCGGAGATATCTATTCGCCGTTTCCGGAGGAATTCAACAGGTGCGTGGTCAGTCTGGTCGCAAAGTACAACTTTTCGCCGACGGCTGCCGCAAGGGATAACCTTGTCAGGGAAGGACGCGATCCGGAAAGCATATTCGTAACGGGCAACACGGTCATCGACGCGATGAAGACCACGGTCAGAAGCGACTATTCGCACCCGGTCCTCGACTGGGTGAACGGGAGACGCATGCTGCTTGTGACAGCTCACCGCAGGGAGAACCTGGGCGCGCCCCTTCGCTCGATGTTCCGGGCGGTCAGAAGGGTAGTGGAGGACTCCGGCGATACCGTCGCGGTATACCCTGTCCACCCGAATCCGGAAGTCCGTTCACTGGCCTACGAGATTCTGGGCGACTGTGAAAGGATAAGGCTTATAGATCCGCTTGATGTCCTGGACTTTCACAATTTCATGGCCGCGAGCTATCTTGTCCTGACTGACAGCGGGGGCATCCAGGAGGAAGCACCTTCTCTAGGAAAGCCTGTTCTTGTTATGAGAAACACCACGGAACGGCCGGAAGGGGTCGAGGCTGGCACGCTCAGACTGGTCGGAACGGATGAAGAGAATATTTATTCAAACGCGAGGCTGCTTCTCGAGAACAGCGAGCAGTACGGACGGATGAGCCGGGCGGTCAATCCATACGGAGACGGTCATGCCTGTGAAAGGATTGCGGACGTACTTCTGAGAGATGAATCCTGAAAACGAGCATCATCCGGAAGCCGGTCCTGCGCGAAACATGTATTTGTTTGCAGGGAGTATCGGCCTTGCCTGCGTTTTTTGCATTTTTTCGCAAATTAGCTTGTCAAATTATTGAAAATGTGAATTTTGTGTGATATAATTGTGAAAAATCTGTTCAGGAGGACATTATGGATAATCAGTACAACACCTATCAGCCCCCCGTGAATCCGCAGCCCGTTGACGACGGCAAGAATCTTTCCATCGTCGCTCTTATATGCGGCATCGTTTCGATCATAGTCGGATTCATCCCGGTTCCGTTCTTCTTCATCCTTATCCTCGGCACCGCTGTCGTTGCCCTTATTCTGGGCATCATGGGCCGCGGCAAATCTGTCAAGGCTTACGGAAAGGCAACCGGACTAGCTACGGCTGGTCTTGTTCTCGGCATCATTGCGATTGCACTTTCTCCTTTCTTCGCAGCATGCAACATCTGCACCACCTGCACTGTTTGCGCACTTCAGGATGCATCCAATCAGCTCAACAATCCCTCATATTGGGAGGGTCTGATCAACAGCCTCAGCTGATTATTAGTTGATCTATGGAAGCGCCACTTTCAGTGGCGCTTTTGTTGTATATGCGTGACTTTTGTGTCCGCGCGGATTTTCAGGTGCGGAAGATAGGAGGAAACTGTGTATCCATTCCTTGAACTGTTCGGGAGACAGATCCCGATGTACGGGCTGATGGCCTGTATAGGCGCGCTGGCTGCCGGAATCGTGGGATGCCGCCTTTGCCGGAAGAGAGGCCTTAACGACAACGACTACATCATCACGCTGCTGATAGCAGCGGCCGGAGTGTTCGTCGGCGCTTCACTTCTGTACGCGATAACCAACTTCAGGTATTTCCCCCTGCTTTTTAAAACCAGGAGCTTTGAAGAATTCTGGAACGTCCTGACGGCCATATTCGGAGGAATGGTTTTTTACGGAGGCCTGATCGGGGGAGCTGTTGCCGGACTGATTACAGTTAAGGTCAAAAAGTATCCGGCGCGCGAATTCCTTGATATCTCAGCCGTCATTATCCCTTTCTTTCACGCTTTCGCCCGTGTGGGATGCTTTCTTGGGGGATGCTGCTACGGGATCGAGTGTGAGATCGGATTTGCCGCTCACGGGAATCCTCTGATACAGGAGATCAACGACGTGGTCAGGTTCCCGGTCCAGCTTCTTGAATCCGGAATGAATCTTGTGATCTTCGCGGTGCTCCTCATCTTGTACAGGAAATCCCTTTCCGGAAAATTCCTTTACGGCAAACTCATATTCTTCTATCTGATTATGTATTCCGCGGTCAGGTTTTCGGACGAATACCTGAGAGGGGATTCGGTCAGAGGCTTCCTGTTCGGGCTGTCGACTTCACAGTTCATTAGCCTCATCCTTATCGTGTTCAGTACACTTGCGCTGATAATCCTTCGCTTCAGAAACAAGAGAGGATCGGATGACGTTCCGTCCGGAGAGGAAGATCCCGGGGCGGAAACGTCGGAAAGCGGCGAATGACCGCGGATCTGCATCCGCAGGCCGGGGCTCGCATCGTAAGCGGTGCGGAGCCTCGGCCTTTTTGGTTTCTGAGGATTACGGTTGCCGCTTTGACGGCAGCGCACTTGACACTCATTCTTCTTTCAAATATAATATGCGTGGACGTGGAACAGCCGCGCGATTTTACTCAATACACACAGAAAGCGGTGATTCGGGGAAAGATGGAGAACGGTTCTGGAAACACGAGGAGAAGACTATCCAAAAGTCAGCGGATGATCGCGGAATACATCAGCGGACACGGCGAGTCCGCGGCATACATGACCGCGGCGCAGATGGGTCTAGAGGTGGGCGTGTCGGAATCCACAGTGGTGCGGTACGCAATGCATTTGGGATACGACGGATATCCGGAATTTCAGAAGGACCTTCAGCAGCGCATGCGCAGCGAACTCACCGCTGTCCAGCGCATAGAGGTCGCGAACCAGAGATTCGTTGAGGGCGATCTTCTGAAAAACGTTCTTGCGTCGGATATGGATAAGATAAAAAAGACCCTTGAGAGCGTGGACAGCGAACAGTTCTACAGGGCTGTTGAGAGAATAGTCAATGCGGACAGCATATTCATAATCGGGGTGCGTTCCTGCGCTCCGCTCGCTTCTTTTCTGTATTTTTATTTCAGAATACTGTTTGAGAAAGTAAGACTGATAAACAGCACCGGACCCGGCGAGATGTTCGAGGAGCTGCTTCATCTGGGTAAAAGCGACGCGTTTATCGCGATCAGTTTTCCCCGGTATTCTCTCAGGGTGATAAACAGCGTCGAGTACGCGAGATCGGTCGGCGCTGGAGTGGTGGCCGTCACGGACAGCCCGGCCTCTCCGATAGCCCGCGGTGCAAACGAAGTCCTTTGCGCCAAAAGCGACATGGCGTCGTTCGCGGATTCTCTTGTCGCTCCGCTGTCTCTTCTCAACGCTCTGATCGCCGCGGTAGGCAAGAAGCGTCAGAAATTCGCAGAAAACGCTTTCGCCAGACTCGAGGATGTCTGGGACGAATACGGCGTATACGCCAAAGGGGATGACCTTTCCGATGGGCGCGGGGAAAACTAGAATAGCGGTTATCGGAGCCGGGGCAGCCGGTATGACTGCCGCGGGCACGGCCGCATCCTGCGGAGCTGATGTGACGGTATTTGAAAAGAACCGCGTCCCGGGGAAAAAGCTCGCGATCACCGGAAAAGGGAGATGCAACGTAATAAACAACTGTACCGTTCCCGAGTTTCTCGAGAACGTCCCGAGGAACCCGAAGTTTCTCTATACCGCAGTTTCCGGATTCTCACCGGCGGATATTATGGATTTCTTCGAGGGACTCGGGGTCAGGCTCAAGACCGAGAGAGGAAGAAGAGTGTTCCCCTGCTCTGACCGGGCGGGCGAGATAGTGGATGCGCTGTACAGATATTCGGAATCGGCCGGAGCGTCTTTCGTGTTTGATAAAGTCCGCGGTATAGAGAGGGCAGGGGAAGGTTTTGAAATAAGACTCTCAGACGGCGGGACAGAATGGTTTGACAGGGTCATTCTGGCAACAGGCGGGCTCTCATATCCTTTGACAGGTTCTGACGGTGACGGATACGTGTTCGCCGGAAGACTCGGACACGGGCTGATCGAGCCCAGAGGGTCGCTCGTTCCGCTTGAAGCGGACAGGGATATATGCAGTCCGCTTATGGGCCTTACACTCAAGAACATCGTTTTTTCTGCAGCGGACGATAAAGGCAGGGAAGTGTATTCCGAATTCGGGGAAATGCTTTTCACACATTTCGGGATAAGCGGTCCGGTGGTGCTTTCCGCATCCGCGCATATGGATTTTTCCAAGGGTTCAAGATATACCGCAAAGATAGATCTCAAGCCGGCGCTGGACATGAAGACACTGGACAGGAGGATCCTTTCGGATTTCTCCAAATATGCGAACAGGGACGCTTCCAACGCCTTGGATGACCTCCTTCCCAAAAAACTCATACTGCCTATGCTGTCCTTCTGCGGGATCGATCCTCACAAGAAGGTCAATTTGATAACAAAAGAAGAGAGAAGAAGACTTCTTGAGAATCTGAAGAGTCTGAGCATCAGAATCCTGGGCGCCAGGCCTGTCAGAGAGGCGGTTATAACGTCGGGAGGTATACCTGTTAAGGAGATAGATCCCAAGACCATGCAGTCAAAACTGGTCCCGGGACTGTATTTCGCCGGCGAGATAATCGACTGCGACGGATATACGGGCGGGTACAATCTCGGGATAGCTTTCTCGACGGCCAGGCTGGCGGGGAAGTCAGCCGCTGGATCATCCGGAACCGGAAAAAACTCACTGTCCGGATCAGGACAGGATAAGAAAGGAAAAAGAAAGACAATGAAGATCGCCATAGACGGACCGGGCGGAGCCGGAAAAAGCTATCTGGCAAAGCAGATCGCCAAACGGCTGGGAATCATATATGTCGACACCGGCGCACTGTACAGAACTGTTGGTCTGGCGGTGAAACGCGCCGGCATCGACCCGCACGACACAGAAGGGGTGGTTTCGCTTCTCGGCACTTTCAGCATCGAGATGGAGCACAACGATAACGGACAGAGCGTCCTGCTCGACGGTGAAGATGTCGGGGGTCTGATCCGTACGCAGGAGATATCGATGTATGCATCCGCGGTATCGGCGATCCCGAAAGTCAGGGAATATCTGTTCTCCGCCCAGAGGGAAATAGCAGAGAAGAACAGCGTGGTCATGGACGGCAGGGATATCGGGACGGTCATCCTTCCGGATGCGGACGTCAAGATCTTCCTTACTGCATCTCCCGAGACTCGGGCCATGAGAAGATTTCTGGAACTCAAGGAGAAGGGGCCCGATGTCACCTACGAGCAGGTGCTGTCGGAAATGACCGAGAGAGACAGGAACGACAGCACCAGAGAGGTTGCTCCTGCGGTTGCCGCGGAAGATGCGGTCGTTCTGGACAATACAGATCTCGACGGAGAAGCCACGGCGGACAGAGCCGTTGAGATTATACGTGAAAAGACAGAAGGCAAGAATTTCTGACATGGAGAATCTTAAAGGCTATCTGAAGTTCAAGAAAACTTTCGGGGGTATCATCCGGACCCTGTTTCGGGTCCATGCCCACGGTACGGAGAATGAGCCGGAATCGGGCGGACTGCTGATATGTGCGAATCACACTTCTCTTTTTGATGTGTTCGTACTTGGCGCAGTCCTGAAAAGGCCGATGCATTTTATGGCAAAGGCGGAACTCTTCAGGATACCCGTGCTGAGACGGATGGTAAAGGCCCTCGGAGCCTATCCGGTTGACCGCGGCGGATCGGATGTCTCGGCAATCAAAAAAACGCTGAGATATCTGGAAAACGGCGACGCTGTGGGACTGTTCCCTCAAGGCCACAGAAACAAGGGGGTATACCCCGGAGACACCGAAGTGAAGCCAGGGGTCGGGATGATCGCCTACCGTTCCGGAGTTCAGGTCCTTCCGGTCTTCATCAGTACGAAGAATTACGCGATGAGACTTTTCGGACGCAAGGACGTATATGTCGGGGCTCCGGTGACCCGGGAGGAACTTGAGTTCTCGTCGGGGGGCATTCAGGAGTACGAGAGAGCTGCGGGGATTGTGTTCGACAGAATACTCGCGCTTGATCCGTTGAGGCCGGCGGAGAAAGGTCAGCATGGAGATTAAAGTCGCGCAGAACGCAGGGTTCTGCTTCGGAGTGAGAAGAGCCGCCAGCAAGCTTGAAGAACTGATAGAGGAAAACAAAGGCGGCAACGGCATATTCACGCTCGGCGAGATCATTCACAATCCAGACTACATGAATGAACTGATGAAGGCCGGAGTCAGGATACTTGATCAGGACAGATGGTATGAGGTCATTCGCGCCGAACTTGAGGCGGGCAGGGACTGCCGGCTTCTAATAAGGACTCACGGGATAGCCAGGTCGGAGAAGGAAAAAGCGGCCGCCCTTGCACGGGAGTTTCCGGAAAAGCTGCATGTCGAGGACTGCACCTGTCCTTACGTAAGCAAGATTCACGCAATCGCCGACAGGGAATCCGGCCCCGGGACCGTGTTCATGGTATACGGATCCGCCGATCATCCCGAGGTGATCGGGATCGTCAGCCATGTCAGCGGAAAGTGTTTTGTCTTCTCTTCGGCGGAGGAGGCCGAGAGGACGGTAATGTCCTTCTCCGAGGAGGATAAAAAGCTCCGCGCGGTGCTTGTCGCGCAGACCACGCAGAGGCTTTCAGAGTGGAAAAAAATTCGAGAAATTATCGAAAAGGTATATACAAACGTATCTATTTTTGATACAATATGCAGTGTTACTGAAAAAAGGCAGGAAGAGGCTGAAAGCCTTGCCGGAGAGTGTGACGCGGTAGTCGTGATCGGCGGCGCCAACAGCTCCAACACCGTAAAACTGTACGAGATCTGCAGAAGGATCTGCAGCAGATCTTATCTTATTCAGAATTCCGGTGAACTGCATTTGATCGGTGACGACGTATTCCGACCGGATATGAAGGTCGGGATCACTGCCGGCGCTTCTACGCCGGACCGCATCATACAGGAGGTTAGGGACATTATGAGCGAAGAAATGGTTTCTGAGAAGACAGAAAATTTTGAGGAACTGCTTGAATCATCACTGAAAACTTTAAATACAGGGGATACGGTAGTCGGCAAGGTCATATCCATAAAGCCGAATGAAATTCAGCTTGACCTTGGCACGAAAGTGACAGGCACGATCGCTATCGATCAGATAACCGACGATCCGACGGCGAAGCTTGACGAAATGTTCAAGATCGGCGACGAGGTCGAGGCATTCGTTATCCGTGTGAGTGATGTCGAAGGCATCGCAGCGCTTTCGAAGAAGCGCGTTGACTCCCATAAGAACTGGACCCGTATCGTATCCGCCCATGAAAGCGGAGAGATACTCGAGGGGAAGATCGTGGAGGCTGTCAAGGGCGGCGTGATAATTTCGCTGTTCTCCAACAAGGTGTTCATCCCTGCATCCCACACGGGACTCAAGGCGGATGAGGACCTCAGCCAGCTCGTCGGAACCAAGCAGCGCGTGAAGATCATTGAGATCAAGCCTGAGGCTCATCGCGCATACGCGTCGATCAGACTGGTCGCACGCGAGGAAAAGAAGGCAGCGGAAGCGAAGATCTGGAATGAGATCGAGGAAGGCAAGACATATACCGGTGTCGTAAGAAGTCTCACCTCATACGGAGCGTTCGTCGATATCGGCGGAGTAGACGGCATGGTCCACAATACGGAGCTTTCCTGGAAGCGTATCAAGCATCCGTCCGAAGTGGTTCACGTCGGCGACAGCATAGTCGTTTTCGTAAAGGCTTTCGACCGCGAGAAAAAGAGGATCTCTCTCGGATACAAGAGAGACGAGGACAATCCGTGGTTCCTGTTCAATCAGAAATATGCCGTCGGTGATATCGCTGAGGTCAAGATAGTCAGTTTCACTCCGTTCGGAGCTTTCGCAGAGATAGTTGACGGCGTTGACGGACTTATCCACATCTCCCAGATCACCGACCACAAGATCGGTAATCCGTCTGAGGTTCTCGAACTCGGTTCTATGGTTACCGTAAAGATCATCGGTATAGATCAGGAAAACTGCAAAGTCAACCTGTCCATCCGGGCCCTTATGGAAGAAGAGAAGGAAGCCGCTGCAGAAGCTGCCTCCGAAGAGGTCCAGGACTACGAGGAGCCTGTATATTCCAGTGATAACCCCGATGAGAGCAAATACGTCAGCGGGGAATCAGAAGACGCTGAGTGACTCAGATTTTTTTCCGGGGCTGCCGCAAAGGCAGCCCTTTGGAGTTTTTTTGAAGAAAAGGAAGGTAACAGTCATGGGCTTTTCAGCGGCAGTGTTCGATCTTGACGGGACTCTGCTCGATACTCTTGACGATATTACGGATGCGGTCAATTACACGCTCAGGCATTTCGGGAAGCCCGAGGTCACAAGGGATCAGGTAAGGAGATACACAGGATACGGCGCCGCTTTCCTCATCAAATCCGCATCAAAGGCTGAAGGTGCTGAACTGGAGAAGATGCTCCCGTTTTACTGCGGCTACTATTACGACCATGTCAACGTCAAGACCGCACCTTATCCGGGAACGGTGGAGCTTATCACAAATCTCAGCGCCTGCGGGGTCAAGTGTTCAGTCGTATCCAACAAGCCCGATGCGGCAGTTAAAAGCCTCATGAGCATCCATTTTCCCGATGTCTTCGATTTCATCGCCGGCGGAAGACCGGATCTTAAACTGAAGCCGGAACCTGACGGGATCCTTATGGCAGTGAATGCATCCGGGCGCAGTATGGATGAAGCTGTTTTTATCGGAGACAGCGAATCGGACATCAAAGCTGCCGGAAACGCGGGGATCCCCGTGATCTCGGTCCTTTGGGGGTTCAGAAAAGAAGAGGACCTGGAAGATCTCTCGCCGGATTATTTCGCCGCAAATGTAAAGGAACTTGAAAGAATAATTCTGGGAAAAGCATAGACGGGTGCGGAAAGGGAAACAATGCAGAAACTGAAAAAGGAGATCTGCGAGAATCTGAAAAGGAAACTCGACGGACTTAACGATATGCACGGACTGACCGTGTCTGAGATAGAAGAATTCATTGAAACTCCTCCGGATCCGGCTATGGGGGATTTTGCTTTCCCATGTTTCAGGCTGAGCAGGGTACTTCGCAAAGCTCCGGCCCAGATAGCAAAGGAACTTGAAGAAGGTCTTTCCGTCAGGGGAATATCCAAAGTAGAGAGTTCCGGCCCATACCTCAACTTTTTCGTTGACAGTTCCTATCTGCCGGAGATAGTTGATTCAATAGTATCGCTCGGAGAAAAATACGGGAGCGCCGATATCGGTCACGGAGGCAACGTCGTCCTGGACTATTCCTCGCCGAATGTAGCAAAGCCATTCCATATCGGTCATCTCGGAACGACAGTCATCGGGCATTCGCTCAAGAAGATCCATTCGTTCGTGGGATACAACTGCATCGGGATCAATCATCTCGGAGACTGGGGCACCCAGTTCGGAAAGCTTATTGTCGCATGCCGCCTGTGGGGCTCGGAGAAGGAGATCGAGGAAGGCGGGATCGATAAACTGGTAGAACTGTATGTGAGATTCCATAAAGAAGCCGAAAGCGATCCTTCACTAGAGGACGCCGCACGCGCCGAATTTGCCAAGCTGGAGCAGGGAGACCCGGACAATACGGCAATGTGGCGCTGGTTCATTAAGATCAGCATAGAGGAATACAAAAAGACATACAGGATGCTCGGCATTGAATTCGACAGCTACAACGGAGAGAG
The DNA here is from genome assembly GCA_017959065.1 of Clostridia bacterium. GTDB lineage: Bacteria > Bacillota > Clostridia > Oscillospirales > CAG-272 > RGIG2161. The sequence continues at coordinate 30,752 of JAGDBK010000097.1, forward strand.
CTTCTATACGGACAAGATGCCTGCGGTGGTTGACGAACTCAGAGAGAAGGGACTTCTGAAAAAAGACGACGGCGCGAGCATAGTCGATCTTTCGGAGTATTCTCTTCCTCCCTGTCTCATACTGAAGAAAGACGGGTCATCTCTCTATCCCACAAGGGATATAGCAGCGGCACTCTACCGTAACAGGACATATGCTTTCGAAAAATGCATATATGTGACTTCCGCTCAGCAGATACTTCATTTCCAGCAGTGGTTCAAGGTCGTCGAACTCATGGGGTATGATTTTGCGAAAAAGCTGGTTCACGTCCCGTACGGTACAGTCAGCATTAACGGCACCAAGCTCGCGACGCGCACCGGAAACGTTGTTCTGCTGAGAGATCTGTTCTCCCTTGCGGTGGAAAAAGTCAAGTCCATCATGGAAGCGAAAAATCCCGACCTTCCAGATCGGGATGAAGTCGCGGAGAAGATCGGTGTCAGCGCAATAGTGTTCCATTATCTCATGAACACCAGAAGCCACGACATCAATTTCGTCCTTGACGACGCTCTGGACTTCGACGGGAACAGCGGTCCGTATGCACAGTACACATATGCGAGGGCGTGCAGTATAATTGAAAAGGCCGGTGAGTCCGCTCCCGTAGGCGGCGGAACGGTCACCTCACCGCTTGAATCCGATCTCATAAAGGTGCTTGCCGAGTTCCCGGAAAAGGTGCTGGTAGCATTGAGAGAATATGAGCCTTCCGTAATCGTAAGATATATTCTCGATGTTTGCTACTCATTCAACCGCATGTATCACGAATGCCGCATACTGAACGCAGAGAACAGCGATGTCCGAGATTTCAGAGTCAAGTTGACTCGCGCGGTCAGGACGGTACTGGGAAACGCCTTCGATCTGGTCTGCATTTCAAAGACAGAGAAGATCTGAAAACACAAAACGAAATTATTACATTTGTATACAGGGAGAGTATTTATGTCAGGTCACAGTAAATGGAAAAACATAATGCACAAAAAGGAAAAGACAGACGCCCAGAGGGCAAAAGTCTTTACCAAGATCGGCAAAGAAATAGCGGTGGCAGTCAGGGACGGCGGCCCTGATCCGGTGTCCAACGGCAAGCTTCGGGATCTGATTGCGAAGGCGAAAAGCAGCAATGTTCCGAATGACAATATTGAGAGGATCATCAAAAAAGCCAGCAGCAGCGATGCCGACAATTACGAAGAAGTGACTTACGAGGGATACGGGCCTGCCGGCATCGCAGTCATCGTTGAAGCCATGACGGACAACCGCAACCGTACCGGAGGAGACGTAAGGCATTTCTTTGACAAGTACGGCGGAAATCTGGGACAGCCCGGGTGCGTCGCGTACCTTTTCAGTGAACAGGGGACCATCATAATACTTCGCGAGGGAATAGACGAGGACAAGCTTATGGAGGACGCTCTGGAAGCGGGAGCATCCGATTTTGAGTCCGATGAGGAATTCTTTGAGATAAGCACAGAGCCTTCGGATGTTTATGCCGTCAGAGAAGCGCTGGAGAAAAAAGGGTATGCGATCGAATCGTCCGAGGTGGAAAAAGTTCCGTCTGTATACGTGAAACTGGAGAACGAGGACGATATAAAGAACATGAACAATCTCCTCGAGCATCTTGAGGACAGTGACGATATCTCAAACATTTATCATAACTGGGAAAACGAAGAATGATATCCGTTCATTCCGCGGCCCGGTAGACTGCGGATATTACTGCCCATAACAAAAGATCTGCCCGCGGCTTTGAAACAAAGTCGCGGGCAGAGTGTTTTTCGGCGGAAAAGGCGTTCGTATCCAGTCATCCAAGTCCAATGCTCTTCAGTACCCTGGCTTTCTCCAGAACGGTGAAGATAAGGAATGCAAGAACTGCGTTTATTAGAGATTTCAGGAAATTGAAGAGAATGATCAGCGGAAGATAGGAAACGACAGCGGAGACAGGCTGGCCCATGAATATCGGCGTCACTATAAGATTAGCCGGAATCATCACTGCGGTGACAGCTATGATTCCGATTCCCAGATACAAAGGAAGATGATATGATTTCTTTCTGCGCCGCGAGAGAAGTCCCACGCTGAGAACGAATGTTCCTGTCGAGATAATGTGCATGATTATTCCGTATACGCCGCTGTTGAACGATACCGTCAGTCCCTGTATAATGGCAACTATGAGCGTTACCGCGATTCCGTAAACCGGTCCCAGGACGACTGAGGTGATTAGGATCGGGATGTCGGCCGGGTCATATTCGAGGAAGGCCAGCGCCGGTATCAGCGGAAAATGGATGAATGTCACCAGAACGATCGAGAGGGCTGCCAGGACCCCGGCAAAAGCGAGCTTGAATGCGATACTGTTTCTGTTCACTAGAGGATACCTCCACAAATAAAATGCGGGGCATAAAAAAACGGGACCTTATGGCCCCGGGGCAGACAGTGTATGTTTCGTCAGAAAACGCGCGCCGTATACCTCTTCTTCCATCCGGACTGTAACCGTCGGTACGGGGATCTCACCCGTTCGGCCGCTTGAGGCGGTTCGCAGACTATGACTGCCGGTAAGGATTTTCACCTTGCCCCGAAGATCAATGCATCTGTATTATAGCCTAGTCAATGCATTTCTGTCAATAGAAAAGAGAACGAAAAACCGAACCGCTTTCGGCGGTCCGGGTCAAATATTGTCAGTTGGCTTTCCCCTGTATGAAATCCTCGTCGGGGCGGTAGGATCTTCTTATGACGGCGCCGAGCTTCTGCAGCTTGCCGACTATATCCTCAAATCCGCGCTCTATGAGGTGGATATCTGTGATAACAGACTGACCGGGAACAGCGAGCCCCGCAATCACCATCGCGGCGCCTGCTCGCAGATCCACTGCCTTCATCGTCGCCGCCGTCAGCGGATGTCCGCCTTCGATTACGGCGGTCTTACCGTGGACTTCGATCTTTGCACCGAGCTTTCGGAGTTCATCGACATATCTGAATCTTGTTTCAAACACGCCTTCAGTTATAAAACTCACTCCTTCGGCCATACACAGGACCACAGCGGTCTGGGGGTGCATGTCAGTAGGAAATCCGGGGTACGGAAGAGTCTTGATGTTGGCTTTTCTGAGCGGACCGGTTCTCGATACTATGAGACTGTCGTCAAATTCCTCTATCTCGCATCCTATCTCCTCGAGTTTTGCGGAAATGGATTCCAGATGCTTGGGAATAGTGTTGCTTATGCAGACCCTTCCTCCGGTAGCGGCGACCGCGCTCATATATGTACCCGCTTCTATCATGTCGGGGATGATCGCATAATTGCATCCGTGAAGGCTGGTCACGCCTTTGATCTTGATTGTGTCTGTGCCGGCACCGGTGATATTGGCTCCGCAGGTGTTAAGGAAGTTGGCCAGGTCGACCACATGCGGCTCTCTGGCCGCGTTGTCGATGACCGTCACGCCTTTGGCGAAAACGGAAGCAAGAATTATGTTGATGGTCGCTCCGACGGTAATGAAATCAAAAAAGACCTGTGTCCCGCGAAGTCCGTTGGGAGCTTCGGCTTCAAGATACCCGTTTTCTGTAGATACTTTGGCGCCGAGAGCCTCAAAGCCCTTGATGTGCTGATCGATAGGTCTCGTGCCCCCGAAATCACATCCGCCGGGGAGCCCTGCGTAAGCCCGTTTGAACCGTCCCAGCTCGGCTCCGTAGAGATATGAGGAGGCCCTCAGTTTGCTTACGAGTTCATACGGGGAGCTGCCACCCTCGAGATTTGTACAGTCTATCTCGACTGTATTTCTGTTGATCATCCTGACATGGGCGCCCATTTTGGAGAGTATTTCCAGAGAGTTCGCAACATCGATTGCGGACGGAAGGTTCTCTATTACGCATCTGTCCTTAATGAGAATACACGCGAAAATGATTGGGAGAGCGGCATTCTTCATCCCGCTTATCTCGACCGTTCCGTTAAGTTCCCTTCCGCCTTCTATTTCAATAATGTCCATAAGATTCCTCTTTGGGTTTGTTCATGATGATAGGATCCAATGCTGTTTCAGCGCAGAAAAGCGCAAAAAGTATTATATCACGCTGCCTGCCAAAAACAACAGTATTTATAAAAATTTAACAATTTGAAGCGCTGCTTTGCGGAAATTAAACAAATCAGCCATAACAGCCGGAAATATTCAGCGAATGAAAAGAATTCTTTCAGACTCAGTTCTGCTTCTGATTGAGATATGCTACGACAAGGTTCGTAACCATATCGTAGCTTTTTATTCCTCCGGCACCCTGCAGGGTCAGGTATGTGTCATTTATGGTGCCGGTGATCTCCGAAGCAACGCTCTCACGGTACTTGTCGAAGAAACTGCTGAAAGCATAAAGTTCGTTGAGCGCACGCGCATCAAGCTTTGACAGCGTTTCACTGTAAAGGTTCCTGTCGGTCTTGTAAAGAGCCCTGATGATGTATTCCAGGGTATTCATGTATCCGCAATACCTTATATAAGCGTCATCCGAACCGGTACATGCAATGAATGCCATGAAATTAGCTTCGTCCTCGCGGGCTATGCCGCGCTGGTGAGCCATTTCGTGGGCAACGGTGAATGCGCGTGAATAAGGAGGGAAATTCGTGTTAATGTTTATCTCCCCGGTAAAGAAAGTATATACGCCCGCGATATGGGTGTAAGTCATCGGCTCACTCAGCACGATCGGTTTGGCCTTCCCGTTTATCGGGGAAAGGAAACTGTAGTCGGAGCAGAGCTTTTTATATGTACCTGAAAGAATGTCACCTGTTTCGCGCACCGTGTGCGGGGAGACTGAAAATCCCTCGGAGTCGTACGCGATGCTGTCCGCAAGTCCGTTTATCTGTTCCTCCAGCTTCACGGCAGTGTCGTAAAGCTCCTGCGCTGATACCTCTCCAAGCTCCAGATCGAGTTTTTTGTCCAGAGTTTCTCCGTAGTATCCGGTACCGAAGCCTAAAACGAGAAGACAGTAAAGAAGCGGTACCGCGGATGCGACGGAGACTATGAATCTTATGCTTCCCCTTTTATCCGTGAATTTTGAGGAGAGTACGATAAGAGAGATCAGAAACACAGGAATCAGCAGCAGAAACGCCTCGGCAACGGAAAACGGAAACGGGTAAGTAAGATATGCAAGAAGCTGTCTGGTTATGCATCCTATGTATCTTACGAAAAAATCCGCGAAAGGTCTCGATAATACCGAGGCGATATGCACGGCGGCAGCCGCGGGAGTCAGGATGAATATTATTATCCTCGGAACAAGCGGGAAATAATCCCTTATCTTCTGAATAATCTTTGACATATAGTGCTCCGTTTTTTGCGATGTCAAGTTCAGGCGAGCCTCATCTTCCGGATGAGACCCGCCTGAAGTGATTTTTGATATGCTTTCGCTAAGGTCCGTCAGTCGACCTTGACAGTCCAGCCGAACGGATCGGCAATCTTGCCCCACTGGATGCCGGTGAGGGTGTCGTAGAGTTTATGGGATATCGGGCCGATGTTGCCGCCGGAAACGATCATCTTGTTGCCGTTGTTGTTGAGCTCGCCTATGGGTGAGATGACAGCGGCGGTACCTGTGCCGAACGCCTCATCGAGTTTGCCGTTTTTGTATGCTTCCTCTAGTTCGTCAACCGATATTTTGCGCTCAGAGACCTTCATTCCCCAGCTGCGGAGCAGAGCAAGGCAGGAGTCGCGCGTAACGCCGGGAAGTATGCTTCCTTCGGCAAGAGACGGGGTCACTATCTCTCCGTCTATCACGAAGAAGACATTCATCGCACCGACTTCGTCGATATACTTGTGCTGGATACCGTCAAGCCAGAGGACCTGAGCGTATCCGAGTTTCTCCGCTTTCTGCTGGCCTATCAGAGAAGCGGCGTAGTTTCCTCCGACCTTTGCAAAACCGGTACCGCCCTTTACAGCGCGGACATACTCATTCTCGATGAATATCTTGACCGGATTGATGCCGGTTGGATAATAAGATCCGACGGGAGAAAGGATAATGGCGAATAGATAGTTCTTCGCAACATGTACGCCGAGGTGTTCATCAGTGGCAATTATGAAAGGACGGATATACAGGGAAGTACCTTCTTCGGAGGGTACCCAGTCCCTGTCGTAGTTCACGACCGCTTTGATGGCCTGGAGCACGTCAGACGGATCCACCTGAGGGATACACATTCTGATGTTTGTATTGTTCATTCTTTCGATGTTCTTGTCCGGCCTGAAGAGCTGAATGGTACCGTCGGCAGTGCGGTACGCCTTGAGACCCTCGAACATCTCCTGAGCATAGTGGAAGACCATCGCAGCAGGGGGAAGAGAGATATCGGCATACGGGACTATGCGCGGATCGTACCAGCCTTTACCCTCCGTATAGTTCATGAGAAACATATGGTCTGTGAAATAATGACCGAACCCGAGATTATTCTGATCGGGTTTCTCTTTTTTCTTTGAGATAGGTTCGATTCTTATATTGAGCATTTTAAAAACCTCCAATACTGTTCTTCGGGCCATCTTGTCCGTTCACGGCATATTATACAACCATTTGCCGGCTCTTTCAATAATATCAGAGAATCCGCGGGAGAGACACGCGGCATTTTTTGTGATTTTACTTATTGAGTTCTTTCCTTTTCATGATCTCTCGGACGGTATCCAGCGCGTTTTCCGGGACAGAACCTTCCAGAGATTTTCCGTATTTCAAAAGCTCTCTTACGAAAGTGGAACTGATGTGGGAGAACTCCGGACGGGAAGGCAGCATGACTGTCTCAATACCGGGGCAGAGGCGTCTCTCTATTTCCGCCAGGGAAAACTCATATTCGAAATCCCCGGGAGAACGCACACCTTTAAGCACGAATCCGGCGCCGACAGATTCAGCATAGTCGGATACCATGCCGGAGCTTATGTCAGTGACTATTTCCGGGAAATCCGAAAATGCGGACCTGAGTATTTCAAGTCTCTCATCCGGAGTGAAAAAGCCTGATTTTTCGCTGTTGACGAAGCTTACGACATATATTCTGCCGAACAGCGCCCTTGCCCGCATTACGACATCGTAATGCCCCAGGGTCAGGGGATCAAAGCTGCCTGGGATTAGAACGGTGCTTTTGTCTGACATCTCAAGTCTTCTCCTTTCCTGTGCCCCTGTAGATCAGAAGCGTAATGAATGTTCTGCCGTAGCGGGCCTTTTTCAGTTCCTCGAAACCGTATTCCGCACAGTCGGAGCAGGGGTCTTCAGTTCCGCTTTCACACACCGTAAGCGCTCCGGAATTAAGGAATCCGTTGGAATCAAGGGCTTTGAGCGCGCGCGGTATGAAATCGGAACTGTACGGCGGATCCAGAAACACGAGATCGAATCTGTTCCGTCCGGCACGGAAAAATGTGGAATAGTCTCCGGTGAAAACAGAACACTTTCCGGCCAGCTTTGCTTTTTCGGCGTTTTTTCTGACTGTATCGGCTGCTTTCGGCGATATATCGAGAAAGACCGCGTGTTTTGCGCCTCTGCTCAGAGCTTCGAGCCCAAGCTGACCCGACCCGGCAAAAAGATCGAGCACGTTCCTTCCTTCAATGTCGAACTGTATCATCGAGAACACAGCTTCCTTGACCCTGTCGGATGTGGGTCTGGTTGCAAGCCCGGGCAGGGCATCAAGCGGGCAGCCTTTGGCGGTTCCGGTAATAATCCTCATATATCTTAAACCTTTCAGTCGTTTTTATGAAAATAATCGTATACTGATCTCGCGTCAGAAGCGGAAATACCTCTGATCCCCGACAGGCTTTCCTCCGTCATCCCTTTTAACGCCGAGAGTGAACCGGCGGCTTTCAGGAGCAGAGCGGCCTTTTTGGGGCCGATGCCTTCGATCTTCTCAAGCGAGGAAGTTCTGACGGTCTTCCTTTTGGAAGCTTCGGTAAATGAATAGGTAAATCGATGGACTTCCTCCTGCAGTTTGTACACAAGCATATAGACAGCGCGGTTCCGGGCGATGCTGATCTCATTCTCGCCGTCTGTGAGTACTCTTGTCTTGTGATACTGGTCTTTCACCATGCCATAGACCGGAACATCCACACCCAGCTTTTCGGCGATGCTCCGAACTGCATTAACATGTCCCCGTCCGCCGTCAAGCATAATCAGATCAGGCATCGATGCAAAAGACGTGTCATTGTCTATCAGACGGCGGAATCTTCTTTCAAGCGCTTCCGACATTGAGGCGTAGTCATTCTGCCCGTCAACTGTCTTTATTTTGAATATTCGATATGCCTGGCGGTCAAATTTACCGTTGTTCATGACAATCATCCCGGCGCTGATGTGTTCCCTGCCTATATTGGATATGTCATAAGCCTCAATGCGTTCCGGAAGAACTTCCAGTCCCAGAAGCGAAGCCAGTTCAGCCAGACTCTCGTCCGTTGTCTTCATGCTGCTCTCGTACTGAACAGCATTCTGTCTGGCATTGTCGTATGCCATCGAGCACAGCGCGTGTAGATTCCCTTTTTCGGGTCTGCGGATCTTTACCTGGTGACCTGACGCGGCAGAAAGGTATTTTTCCGTGTCAGCGATATCATCATCGGACATCTCAAATCCGATCAGGATCTCCCGCGGAACATATTCCCGGCGCTGATAGAACTGGGTCAGAAAAGAGGTCATGTTTTCCTCATCCAGGATTTCTCCGGCGGAGAAAACAAAATGCTCATTGTCACTGACTTTTCCTTCCCTAATATAGAACACCGATACGACTCTGCAGGCATCGTCCGAATACGTGGCGATCACATCGTGTTCAGCTTTGGGACTGGACACCACTTTCTGCCTGTCCTTCAGTCTCTTCAGAGATGCGACCGCATCTCTGCATCTTGCTGCCGACTCGTACTGCTCAAGATCGGAGTATTCGTACATTTTTTTCTCGAGATCAGAGCATGCTTCCGAAATGTTCCCGGACAATACGCTGAGAGCGCAGCCGCACGCGAGGTCGTAAGCGCTCTTGTCGTGACCCTCCCTGCATGGCGCCAGGCACCGGTTCATTTGACTGTATATGCACGGTCTGATCTTCCCGGTATCTTGGGGAAATGAATGATTGCATGAGGGCAGGCCGAAAGACTTTCTCAGCGTGCCTATTACTTCGTATACCGTAGAAGTCGATGAGTACGGTCCGAAATATCTTGCGCCGTCATCCTTCCTTGTTCTTGTCATAAACAGATTCGGATACTCGTCCCGGACTGTCATCTTTATGTACGGATATGATTTCGCATCCTTGAGTTTTATGTTGTATTTTGGAGAATACTGCTTGATCAGGCTGTTTTCAAGGGTCAGAGCTTCTATCTCGTTGTCGCAGAGAATATAGTCAAAGTCGCATACGCGGCTGACCATCTTTTCCGTCTTTATATTCTTCTGGCTGTCCTGAAAATAGCTTGAGACCCGGTTCTTCAGTTTTCGGGACTTGCCGACGTAGATCACTTTGCCGCTGCTGTCCTTCATCAGGTAAACGCCGCTTCTGAGAGGAAGTCCGCGCGCTTTCTCACGCAGGTAATCAATGTTTCTGTTCACTTTCCAGCCTCCGGTGTTTCGGGTGAAGAGAAAAAGCAAACGGACCTGAGTTCCGACCGCTTCTGGGCGGCAAAAACCAAGTCCGTACGGTTATCTGTTGTCCGGCCGCAGTGAAAGTACCGCAGCGGATGCCTGACTTGCCGGAATTATTCGTTGAATCCGGTATTGATGAGATTGGAAAGACCTTCGAGAGCCTCGTTCTCGTCAACCCCGTCAGCAATGAGCGTAATCGTCATTCCTTTTGTGATCCCGAGAGAAAGCACTCCGAGAAGGCTCTTCGCGTTCACCCTGCGGTCTTCTATCTCGACCCATATCGAACTCTTATATGAATTGGCCTTCTGAATGAAAAATGTTGCCGGACGCGCATGGAGGCCCACATTGTTTTTTATGGTGACATCAACCGAGATCATGTTTCTTGATACGCTCCTGTAAAGAATAAAAAATAAATCATAACATAAAGTTACAATTTTAAAGAACTATTTTGCGTAAAATGAAAATTTTCTTCGTTTATAGTATAACAGATGTTTTCGGCAAAATCAATACTTTTACTTATTTTTTTATGATACCCGGAATCCCGGTTGTGCCCGAAGGCAAAGCGTTTACAGGCACAGCCGGCTGCAGCCGGGTCAGTTGGATGACTTTCTGACTTCGGTGATAGTCACTTCGGAACAAATCCGGTCGGTATATATGCGGATCTTCATTCCGGGAACGAATGCAGTATCCCCGTCAAGCCAGAAGCTTCCGTCCTGAGCAAAAATGCCTCTGGATGTGAAAGATCCTCTGAGATCCACGAGATCCGCTCCCGGAGACTCCGTCTTTACTATCGATCCGTCGGACAGTTCTTTGATTATCTCCGCGGGGACGATCGTCTTGTCTGCGGTAAGCGTCCCGAGCTCCTTCCCGCTGTCCGCATAATAAACTGTATCGCCGCCTCTGAAATAATCGCTTGCGCTGTGCTCGACGGAAGAGGCCAGAAAACGCACTTCGGCTGTCTCGGATTGCGACGAAAGGCCGATGCTGTCGCTGATGTTGGCGCGAATGATGATCGTGGCCGCAACGCACAGGATGATCAGTATTATCACTACATCGATGACGTTCAGTCCGATCCTTTTTCCATCTTTCTTTTTCACGGCTCTGGGCAGCTCCTTACTTTGTGATTATTTTTACTGATACAAGAGTACCCCGGCCGGAGAATGACGGGGTCCTGTACTCGGCCTCGTTGCCAACAATGAGTTTGAATCTTCCCTCGGTGACATAACAGTCGGTAAGTCTGACATCGTCTGCGCGGACCGTTATATACAGATCGAGCATGTCAGGCACACGCGATTCTTTTGATTCACCGCTTCCGGAGTCAAATGTCTTTCTGACGGAATCGACGTATTCGGCGTTTATCACTTCTCCCAGCTTTCGCTGGGTATTCATGTCGTATATAGTGTCGCCCTGTTTTATGAGGCCTGAAAACTCATTCCTTATCTCTTTGCTCTCAATAACGAATTCCACTTCGTAAACCCTGTCGGAAGAAGGCGCGTCGTTTTTGAAGAACAGGAAATACACGAGAGCGGCAACGGCTGCAAGAACAAGCAGAATTATGATCACGTCGATAACATTGAAACGGAAAGCCTTCTTTTTCTCTTCCATTCTGTGATAACTCCTTTCGGTCCGTCGGGCTTCAGGTGTTTATGTCTATCTGAGCAAACGAACTGTCATGGTAGCGGACGGTCTCCTCAAGATAGTCGCTTGACTGGCGGATCCTTGAAAATGCCGATGTCATGGCGAATACGATCCAGAACAGCAGGAATATCCTGTAGCTGTACCAGGTGTGGGTCATAAAGCCCTGTATAAGTGAAGCGATCACCGCGCACATGCCCCCAAGGACCATATTTCTGGAGCCTCCGTCCGCGCGTACTCCGAAAGACAGCCAGTCACGGCACGATGACACGGCGATCACCGCGAGGACTATCAGTCCGAAAATACCGAGTTCGACAAGTACCTGCATAAACAGGTTGTGCGCATGATAGACATCGTTTAGTCCGTATCCGGAGTATAACGGGAAGACCTGAGCAAAAGCTTCGTTCCCGACTCCGATTCCGGTAAAAAAGTAATCCTTGGAAATCTTGCTGACGGTAGTCCAGATAAAAGGACGGTCTGCGGCGGCTAAATCAATAAAACTGTTTACACCGCTGATCTTTTCAATCACGGACGGCGGCATAGCGAAATGAACAGCGGTGACGGCCAATCCGCCGAAAACCGCGGCGGTTACCGTCTTCCTTGAAAGGAAGAAAAGGAAAACCAGGACTCCTATGCCGGCTGCTATCCAGGCGCTGCCTGACATGGATATCGTGATGTCTGCGACAATTAGGATACAGGCTATGAAATCAAGAAGCCGTTCTCTTACGGACTGTTCGGAGATGAGCATCGCGAGCGCGACGGGAAGCATTATGACCGAATACTGTGACAGTACTGAAGGTGAACCGAGAACAGATGCGATCCTGTCGCCAGCGTTAACTGTGATCTGTTCCGCACCGGAAAACGCGCTCTCAAAATAGAAGTATATACGAATGAGAGAAACTATCATGGAACTTGCAATCAGGATCTTGCAGGCACGCCTGAGCAGTTCCGGCGTATTCAGAAGATTGACGCAAACAAAATATGCAAGCAGCAGGCCGGCCATTGTCAGGGCAGTACCCGAGCTGTCAGACTGAGCGGCGGAATAACGGCCGCCGAACAGCAGCATCGCCGAAAACAGGATCATAAGCACGTCCGGGGTCCGGAGCGTAATGATCCGCTTCCCGCGGAACAGTTTTATGAAATAGCTTACCGATGTATAGATCACTATCTTCAGAAGAGCATCCACGGATGAGACCGGGATGATGAACAGAATGATCATAATCCCGAATTCCGGTACACAGAGCACAAGATACGCGGCAGCCGCAAACGGGATGAACATCAGCAGCTCAAGAGGGTTTAAAAGATACGAACAGAGACCCAAAAGCAGTCCGGCAACGAAAGCGATACTGCTTTTTCCTCTGGAGCCGACCAGCCTTTCAAACTGTGAATCCCTGAATCCTATGACATCTGTGATCAGATAACGTGTGAATCTGTTCTCGCTGAGTGCCTGAATAAGGGTCTTTTTCGAATAAAGAAGCGGAACGGACACTATTACCGATGATATCGAGCACGCATATTCGATGAAGTCCGGATCGGTGATGCCGGTGATAAAAAATCTGAAAAGGGAAACGGCACCGGAGTATATGCCAAATGACAGCAAAAACCATCCGTATACCTTGAGTCTGGTCTCAACCAGTCCCGAAACGAAATTCTGGACGGCTTTCAGGATCCGGCTGGTTTCTATTGTCCTTGAAACGGCTCTTCTGAAAGCATGAAGTTTTTTTGAAACGCCGGAGAGACCGATCTTCTCGAGAAAGCCGGGGGAATCTGCGGATTCACGCTTGCATGAGAAGAAGTGACCTGTCGCGCTTGATGATATCTTTTTGTAAAGGGAAGATGAAAAACTGTCCAAAATACCAAGAAACAGACTTTTTTTTCTGGCTTTTTTTCCGATGTTCTGCCTTGACAAGGTCAAACCTCCTTTCTCAAAAATCGGATTAACTGTAATTGTGTTATCTCAGACGAGCAGATCAGGGCGTCTTTTCTTTGTCTCTCTGAGCGACGCTTCCTTTCTCCAGGCGGCGATCTTTTCGTGATTCCCGGATATGAGGACGTCTGGAACTGTCAGTCCGTGAAATTCGTACGGTCTTGTGTACTGCGGGTATTCGAGAAGTCCGTCGGAGAAACTTTCGGTTTCATGGCATTCGGGAGAGGACAGGACTCCGTCGACGATCCTGGATACCGCATCTACCAGGATGCATGCGGGTATTTCCCCACCTGTAAGGATATAATCCCCGATAGAGATCTCCTCGTCGATTATTTCATCCGAGATGCGCTGGTCAACTCCCTCGTAATGGCCGCAGAGAATGATCAGATTATCATATCCGGCAAGTCTGACGGCGTCTTCCTGAGTAAAGATCTTTCCTCGCGGGGACATGAACACGGTACGGACGGTCCCTTCTGCCTTTTCCATGATCGCCGAATAACAGTTGAAGATCGGCGGTGCCGCCATGAGCATTCCTTTTCCGCCGCCGTACGGCGTATCGTCGACCCTGTGATGCTTATCCTCGGAATAATCCCGGATATTGTACTCGTTGACCGTTATAGCCCCACTTCTCTGGGCTCTCCCGATTATACTCTCGCCAAGCACGGTGCGAACCAGATCCGGGAAAAGAGTCATTATACTGAAAACCATGCATGGCCTCCTGAAGTATTACTGCCGGAATTACAGACGCTGCTCCGTTCCTTGTCCTGCAGCCATTATACAGATTATATTATATATTTTTATAACAGTCAATCAAACATTCCCGGGATGGGGGAGATCAGTATCCTGTTTTCCGGCTCGATGGACTTGACAAATTCAGGGACCGCGGGGATCATAACCTCTCCGCTTGATGTCTTTATCACATAAATATCCGAAGCGCCTTCATTTATTATATCATCAAGCGTGCCATATACCTTTCCGCTGTCTGCGTCGGCAACGGGCAGACCGATGAGATCGGCTATGAAAAAAGATCCTTCGTCGAGGCTCAGATCATTACGGTCTGCATAGAATACTGTCCCTCTGAGTTTTTCGGCCGATTCTACAGTATCAATCCCCTCGAGTTTTGCGAGAACGAACTGCTTCTGCACGGAAGCATGGACTACCTTGAACTGCCTGAATAATCCGTCTGACCTTATATATATATAAGGAAGCTTTGAAAGGACTCTGGGGGTGTCGCAGTATGACTCGAGTTTTATCACGCCCTTTATTCCGTGGGTGTTAATTGCTCTTCCGCATTCCAGAAAGTCTGCCAGCGCCATGGGTGATCACTCCTTTATAATCCTGATGCGGAAAGAATCGTATTTTTCTGCGTAAGCACCACAGATCTCGCGGGCGATTCCGCAAAGATAGCCAGCAATGTGATTTTCCGTGAAGAAGTGGCCCGCTTCAACGAGGTTGATGCCGATACGGCCGGCATCGCACATCCAGTTGTAAGAAAGCGATCCTGTGACATAAGTATCGGCGCCGTTTTCTTTCGCGACGCATACGAAATCCTTGCCGTCCCCGGGGCAGACCGCAACCTTTCCGACCATACCCGAATGCTCTGAATACATTATGAGAGGAGAACCGAGCCTGCGTCTCAGCTCAGAGCAGAAAGAAGATATATCCGCAGCTTTCTCAAGAATACCTATTCTGAGAATTCCTTCTCCGCCTTCCGCAACTGTCCGGATGTCTGAAAGACCGATCAAAGAACACAGCCCGTCTGCAACTCCGCCCGGAACGGCATCAAGTCTAGTATGGCAGCTGATGACGCCGATGCCGCTGCTGAACAGTTTTCCGATCATGCGTCCTTCCCCTTTGGCTGAGTTAAGGCTCTTTATGGGATGGAAAATAAACGGGTGGTGGGACAGGATAAGGTCGAAACCGCCCGAGACGGCATGATCTATCACTTCCTCTGTTACGTCAAGGGCACAGAGCACGCGTCTGATCTCCCGGTCGGGCTCTGGGGCACACATCAGCCCGTCATTGTCCCAGCCGGCTCTATACGATAAGGGGATCCTTGAGTTTATCTCATTTGAAAAACTGATTATATCCATAAAAGCAAATACTCCTGAAAACCGTTTTCTGATGTCCTGATGATCATTCGGCATATTCTCTCAGAGAATCGATAAGTTTATGAACACCGGATGCGTCCCTGCCGGAAACGTTCAATCCCCGTGCTTTCGTTTCGAGCACTTCTATCTCATGAGAGGCGTATTCCCGAAGAATGGGAGAGCCGTTTTCAATGTTTTTCCTTCCAAGGATCAGTTCAGCGCCGGAATATGCCGGCTCTTTGATACCAAACTGTGCAGCGATGAAGCTGTAGTACCTGCCCCGTTCGCGGCAGATGGATTCACCGATGATCCCGAATCCGTTATCCTGAAGAAATGTTCTTAAGTCTGGAACGAAAGACTGCGGTCCGAGTATCAGCCTCACCGAAGGATCAAGGATACCGGGGCAGGCAGAAAGGATCCTGATGATAGTCTCTCCTCCCATACCGCACACAGCGATATCCGTGGGGTGGAAATCAATCACTTTTTCCAGTCCGTCGGAGAGGACTGTGGTTATTATGTCGGAGCATCCGGATTTTTCAATATTGGCTCTCGCTTTTGAGAGCGAAGACGGAGAGATATCCGATGCCACTGCCGACCTGACACGGCCTGAGGTCACAAGGTATATAGGAAGAAACGCGTGATCTGTCCCTATATCAGCGAATACCGCACCGTCTCTGACAAATTCTGATGCCGCAAGCAATCGTTTGGTTATCATATCGTTCCTGGTAAAGCAATAATAAACAAATCGCACATAATAAATATTTACAACACATAATAACTATTTACATCATATATATAAAATGAAGTAATCGGCTGAACAACCGATCGTGTTCAATGTCAAAAGGCCCCGTGGAGATTATTTCCGCGGGACCTTTCCTAGTCAGTTTTTATCCGAACTCAAAAAACTGTTTATCTTAGTGACCAGAGAGTCTGGGTCGGTCCCGTGGACTGCACAGGCCTCCTCGATGCTTTCCCCTCTGGACATGGGGCATCCCAGGCAGTGCATCCCGATATCGAGAAAGAACTGGGCGGTATCGGGAGCGGCGTCAAGAACGTCGCCGATTATTGATTCCTTTGTTATCTTCATGATATTGATCCTTTCTGAGCCAAACTATTCAAATTATTCAAAAGTATTATAATTCTTTTGCGGTGAAAAGTCAAACTTGGGCTCCGGCGCATAAAGATCTGACGAACAAGGGTATAAAAATGGCACACCGAAAGACGAAGTAAAGCAAATCAAAAAGCGAAAAATGTTAATAAAATATTAACTGAATATTGATTTTTGGGAGGAATTTTTGTAAAAAGCAAAAAAAACAAGATAATTGTTAACATTTTTTTAATTTTATATTGATTTTATTTTAAC
>JAGDBK010000098.1 GCA_017959065.1 Clostridia bacterium
ACGAATCTCGACACTTCTTATACCAGAAACTACATAAGGGCGGAGATAATCCCGAGAATGAAAAAGATCAATCCTTCGCTTGAAAGTTCGGTATTGGACTGTTCGGAAATACTGAGGGAGGAAGACGGGTTCATTTCCGGAATAGCGGAGGAAAAGGCTGCGGATCTGTTCTCGGAAGGAATGGATACCGGATCTTTTTCAGCGCTGCCCCGTCCTTTGAGATACAGGATACTTCTGGAAGCTTTCCGATCGGCTGGCGGCGAAGCCCTTTCGTCTGTCCATGCCGAAGCGGTTTTCGCTCTGGCAGAAAAGAGTGAACCACATTCGAGGGCCGATCTTCCGTGCGGGATTTCGGCATCTGTCGAAGAGGGCAGACTTAGGCTGATCCGAAGAAGCGAGGTTCCGGAACCCCGGAGACTGGCCGGAACGGTGCCGCTGGCCGAAGGGGCGAACAGGTTCCCGGAATACGGTTTTGATGTTTTCGTTTTCAGAGGGGATTTCCCGGACGGCTGCGGGTTCGACAGAAATGTTTACAAATTTTCAATATTCGAGAAGATAGATTTTGATAAAATAATAGGCAGTCTTCTTATCCGTCCGCGCACGGCCGGAGACAGCTACAGGTCACGCGGCATGACCAAGACCGTCAAGCGCATGATGTCTGAAAAGAAACTGGATATCAGTCTCCGCGACAGGCTGCCTCTGATTTGCGATTCGGAAGGTATTCTGTGGATCCCCGGATTTCCTGTGTGCGACAGAGTCTATCCGGGCAGGGAATCCGGATCGGACAGATCCGGTATTGCAACAATTTGCTATGCGGAATACTGAAACGCGGCATTGTATGGTATAATAACTGAAATGCTTTTTTGAAGAGGACGAAATCGGCAAATGTACAAATACAACAGCGAAGAAATCGAAAAGGTGCTTATAGATTCCGGCAGGATCGAGAACAAGGTCAGGGAACTTGCCAGACAGATCGATTCGGATTACGCGGACAAAAGGCTCGTGATGGTCGGAGTTCTCAAGGGATCATTCATCTTTTTCGGGGATCTTGTCCGGAACATCACTATTCCGGCTGAGATCGAATTCATGAAGGTCTCGTCTTACGGGGCGGGTACCGTTTCATCGGGAAATCTGAAGATATCTCTGGATATCATGAGAGACGATCTTTCCGACTGCGATCTTCTGATCGTCGAAGACATCATAGACAGCGGACGCACTCTTTCAAAACTTGCCTCTTTTCTGAAGGAAAGGGCGGGTACCGTGCGGACCTGCACGCTTCTAGACAAACCCGAAAGACGCGAGGTGGACTTTATGCCGGACTACTGCGGGTTCGTGGTGCCGGACGAGTTCGTTGTGGGATACGGTCTGGATTACAGGGAAAAGTACAGGACGCTTCCCGATGTCTGCGTTCTTTCGCCGAAAGTGTACTCATGACGAAGCGCGGTATTTCCGCGCCGGTCGTGTTTCGTATTATTATTTGGGTTCCCTTTGAGGAGGTCACATGAAGAAGAATCTAAGGACGATAGTCTTTTATCTTATACTGATCACGGTCATTATTGTCGCGATGTATTTCATCCTGAACCAGCTGCCGAAGGAAGAGGTCATCTACAGCCAGATCGCAGAATACTTTGAAAAAGAACAGGTAAAATCCTTCGAGGTCGACAACAATGACTACCTGACCCTTGTCCTCAAGCCGGACAAGGAAGGCGGGAAGGAAAAGACTGTTTCTTTCAGGCTGAGAAATTTCGAACTGTTCTGGATGGAGCATTCCGAACAGATCGAGGAGCAGCGCCAGAAAGGGATCATCGAAGCCTACAACATAGAGGAGCCGCAGGACACTCCGTGGTGGCTTGCATTCCTTCCTCATCTCATAATACTGGGCGTTATCATCGGCCTTTTCGTTTATACGATGAAGCAGACAACGGGCGTCGGACCCGGCAAGCTGAATTCATTCGGAAGAGCGAAAGTCAAGACCGGTGCGAACGAAAAGACGAAGGTTCATTTCAGCGACGTAGCCGGAGCAGACGAAGAGAAGGAGGAACTCAAGGAGATCGTCGATTTCCTCAAGGATCCTTCCAAATACACCAAACTCGGCGCGCGTATCCCTCACGGGGTCCTTCTCGTGGGACCTCCCGGGACAGGAAAGACCCTGCTTGCGAAGGCAGTAGCCGGAGAGGCGGACGTGCCGTTCTATTCGATCTCCGGTTCTGATTTCGTCGAGATGTATGTCGGCGTGGGCGCGTCAAGGGTGAGAGACCTCTTTGAGACCGCGAAGAAAAGTCCCGCAAGCATAGTGTTCATCGACGAGATAGACGCTGTCGGCAGACACCGCGGAGCTGGACTCGGAGGAGGACACGACGAAAGAGAGCAGACCCTGAACCAGCTCCTTGTCGAGATGGACGGCTTCGGTACCACTGACGGAGTCATAGTTATGGCAGCGACCAACCGGCCCGACATTCTCGATCCGGCGCTTCTCAGGCCGGGAAGATTCGACAGACAGATCACTGTAAATTATCCTGATATCAAGGGCAGAGAGGAGATCCTGAAGGTCCATGCAAAAGGAAAGCCTTTCGAGGCGGACGTCGATCTGAAAAAGATCGCGCAGGCAACGGCAGGCTTTACCGGGGCGGATCTTTCGAATCTGCTCAACGAGGCGTCGCTTCTTGCCGCGAGGGCCAACAAATCCCTCATAGGCATGGACGAGATAGAAAAAGCGATGCTTAAGGTGATGGTCGGCACACCTAAGAAATCCATGAAGATCAAGGAGTCTGAAAAGCGCAAGACCGCATTCCATGAGGCCGGACACGCTCTTCTGGCGTACTTCATGCCCACACAGGATCCGGTAAGGCTGATTTCCATCATCCCGAGCGGAAGGGCGCTCGGTTATACGCTCAATCCTCCTGTCGAAGATAAATACAGCGTATACAAGGAAGGTCTCAAGGAAGAGATTGCCGTGCTTCTTGCCGGCCGAGTGGCGGAGAGCATTGTTTTCGGTGATATTTCAGGAGGAGCTTCGAACGACATAGAAAGAGCTACCAATATCGCCCGCAGCATGGTCACCAGATACGGAATGAGCGACAGGCTCGGCCCGATCCTCTACGGATCCGAGCACAATGAAGTTTTCCTCGGAAGGGATTTCAGCAGCACCAGGAATTATTCCGAAGAAACAGCCGCGATCATAGACGAGGAGATCAAGAGCATAATCGACAACGCGTTCACCGTCGCCAAAGACGTACTGAACGAGCACATAGACAAGCTTCATTTCGTCGCGGAATTTCTGGTCAAGAACGAAACGATGGATGATGCTCAGTTCACCGCGGCGATTGAAGGCGATCCTTCGTTTGAGGATCTCGAGAAGCTCGCTGAGAACCGCCGTAAAAAGAGCACTCTTGAAAATGCCGAGAGAGCGAGAAAAGAGGAAGAGGAGCGCATCAAGAAGGAGACCGAGGAGCGTCTTGCCGCTGAAGCAGCGGACCTGGAAAGACGCCGCAACAATATCGGCGAAGTTCTTGGGAATGACGGGTCGGCCCTTGACGGCGACAGCGGCTCCGATGCCGGCGACGACTCAAGTCTCGACGGCGACAGCGGTTCGGACAGCGGTGACGGGTCCGGCGAAAACGGCGGAAACAACTGATCAGGATCTGAGAGACGGGGCTGTTTTTACGGTCCCGTTTTCAATAGGCACCGTGATTGCGCGGTGGAAACAGAGAGGACTTGAAAAAATGGAAACGGTTCCCGGACGCAGCAGGCTCAGGACATGGGCCGAAATAGACCTCGGCGCTGCGGAATCAAACTATTTGACAGCCAAAAGCAGGTTCACCCCAAGAACTAGACTGTTTGCCGTGGTAAAGGCGGATGCATACGGACACGGAGCGGACATGATCGCTTCGGATCTCTGCCGGAATGCCGGAGCGGACGGATTTGCCGTTGCTACTCCTCAGGAGGCGCTTCAGCTCAGAGATGCATGTCCGGACAGCGAGATCATCATACTCGGATATACTCCGAAGGAGTATTTCGGAGATATCATAAATGACGGAAAGATATATCCTGCGATCTTTACTCTGAGAGACGCGGCCGATCTGTCAGCCGAATGCGCCGGCGGAAAAACCGCAGGAGTCTTTTTCGCGGTGGAGACCGGCATGGGCAGGATCGGTTTTCAGGATACCGCCGACGGGATCTCTGAAGCCGTGAAGTCGGCTCTGCTTCCCGGAATCTCGGTCAAAGGGATCTTCAGTCACTTTGCGACGGCGGATTCGGAAAATGCGGAAGGGACCGCAGCTCAGGCGGAAAGATTCGGGAGATTCAAAAAGGCTCTTGAGGAAAAACTGGGACACAGCATTTCGGGGAGCCTATACAACAGCGCCGCCATCGTGTCCCTGTCTCCGGAAGACAGCTACGATATTGCGAGACTGGGCATCCTGCTTTACGGACTCAGAGCCACGGAATATGCGGACTGCAGCGGGTATAAGCCGGTGATGAGTCTGAAAACGAGGGTGGTAGCCCTGCATGACGCGTTCCCGGGCGACGGGATCAGTTACGGCAGGACTTTCGTGGCGGACAGGCGAGTCAGGGTCGCAACGCTTTGCGCGGGTTATGCAGACGGGTATCCGAGATCCCTGTCAAACAGGGGAGAGGTGCTCATCCGCGGGAAAAGGTGCAGGGTCATCGGGCGGGTCTGTATGGATATGATGATGGCAGATGTAAGCGGGGTGCCGGACGCAGAGACAGGAGACGAGGCTGTGCTCTTCGGAAAAAGCGGCAATGAGACTGTATCGGCCGATGATATCGCGGATCTGACCGGAACGATCGGACATGAGATAGTATGCGGCATATCGAAAAGGGTGCCAAGAGTGTATTTCAGAAACGGCGAATCTGTCCGGAACGGGCATCCGGGTCCCGCTGAGGGATGACCGGTCTGCTTTGCGGATGAATCGTCGAAAGAAAGGAAAGGCGGTTAAAAATGAAGGAGATCATTGAAAAAGCAGGTGAAAGACTGAATGGGTTCAGAAACGGCGACAGGATAATCGTCGGCGGAAGGATCTCCCTGGATTCTTCTGTATACAGGATGTCAAAACAGGACGAGCCCTACGTCAGATACGGCTATGACACCGATTTCAGCATCAGCCTTGTTAAACTGGTTCTCATCGTATCCGGAATAGTGCTGTCTTCCATTCTGCTTGCGGTCTTTATCAAGAAGAAGATCAACAGGATGATAAACTGTTTCAAGATCAGACGGGATCGTTAAATATTCTTAAAATGCATTGTTTAATAAATGACGAACATTCTATTTGTACAGCCAAAGTGAAAAGGGTATTATTCTACCAGATAATAGCTGCAGTCCTGACAGCAGCCTGTGTTATTTCAGGCGGATGCTCTTATTTCAGCCATGAGAAAAAAGAATCTCCGGAACAGACTGAGGCAAAAATAATACATATCGATATCGATCCCGCAGGGGGAAGATTTCCGGATAATGTCGACAATATTGACTATATAGAGTATTCCGAGGGCGAGACGGTCAAAATACCTACTCCGTCAAAGGAGGGGTATTATTTCGCGGGATGGCAGCCCGATCCTGCCGAGGTGAGCGAGGATACCGTCGTCACTGCTGTATGGGAGCAGAGGACATGCCATGTAGTCTTTGATCTGGCCGGAGGCGGCCTGAATTCAGAAGAAACGCTTGTGTACGATGTCGCCTACGGTTCGGTCCCCGCGATACCTGATCCGCAGCGGGACGGTTACAGGTTTGCGGGATGGACACCGGAACCCGGAGAAGTCAGAGAAGACTGCAGATTCAAAGCGGAATGGGAGATCATTCCGCTCGGCAGGGAAGAAATCTACGATAAAGCCTCGGCATGCACTGTCGAGCTCCATACGTATGACAAGACAGATATGGAACTGTCTCTGGGCTCGGGATTTTTGATCAGTCCGGACGGGCTTGTGGCAACAGCAGCTCATGTCATAGAGGGCGCTTCTATGATCAGGGTCAGACTGAAGTCTGGCAGGAACTATTATGTTACAGAAGTGGTATCATGCGATTTTAAAAAGGATATCGCGATACTTAAGATAGATGCCAGGGGCGATCTCGATTATCTGGAACTGTCAAGGGACACGGCGGATGCAGGGGATAAAGTGTATGCGATAGGTTCTCCCAGCGGCAGGACCGGTGAAATGACAGACGGAGAAATAATCAGATTTTCGGAGATATACAACGATGACGGCCTTATCGTTTTCTCCGCGCCGATAGAGAGCGGCAGCAGCGGAGGACCTCTTCTTGATTCAAGGGGACGGGTCATAGGAATAAACATTGCGATATCAGTCCTGAATTCGGAGTATCTGGCGGTAAGGATCGCTGAAATCGACACTCTGCAGGAAGAACGGCTGTCGATGGCGGATTATCTTGACAAATACGAGGGTGAGGGCGAGTTCCTATACGAAAGCGAGCCTAACGGAAGCAAAGAAAACGCGATATTTATGACCAACGGAAACGTCTGCAGATCCGCGATAGCATACGCTGAAGACGCGGACGTCTACAAGACCGGGGGAACGAAGAAAACGATCTTCGGCGTGTCTGTCGAACTGAAGTACTCGGATTACGTGAATGTCGAGGGGTTTACAGGTGACGGGTACGGTTCCGTTTCATCCGGAATCAGCCACGGCATCACGGGAAAATATCTGATAACATATGTGACCATCGTTTCAGCTTCGCCGGCGGATAAATACGTCAGGGTCTCCTACAGCGGAGACCCCGGAGTCCCGGTACCTTATTCCGTTCAGGCAATAGTGAAAGAATGAAAAAAGGCCTTCTGAATCCTGCCGGTTCAGAAGGCCTTTGGTTTGATTATTTGCTTTTGATCCGCTTTTTTATCTTACGTATGTCGCGGGTCATTTTGACCGCGTCTCTTAAGACGTGGACCTTTGATTCTCTCTGATTGATTATCTTGACAGGGAACTCAAGGATCTTCATCCCTTTCTTCTGGGCAAGCATTATCACCTCAAAGTCAAATGCAAATCCGTCAGTCTCGCATTCACTGAAGATCGCTTCCGCGGCTTCACCGGTAAACGCTTTGATCCCGGTCTGGGAATCCGAACATTTCAACCCTCCGGCAGTCTTCAGTACTTTAAGATACGTCTTGGAAGCTATTTTCCTCAGAAAGGAATAACCTTTATAACCGTCTTTTGAAATAGCTCTTGAACCAATGACGAGAGAGGCGTCCGGGTTTTTCCCGAACAGATCGACAGCTTCCTTTACCACGTCCATCTCGTACGCCAGATCGCAGTCTGTAAATACTCTTATGTCTCCCGAGCAGTCAAGGATTCCTGTTCTGACGGCACATCCTTTGCCGCGGTTCTTTTCATATCCGGTCACTCTTATCCTGTCATCAGGAAAGGAGCGCACCAATTCGGCAGATCCGTCCGTGCTGCCGTCATTCGAAAAGACCACCTCGTAATCATCAAAATGATCTTTCATATATCTCGAGACTTTTTCCAGGGTAGACGGAAGTATCTTGCTTTCATTGTACATCGGTATGCAGAGCGAAACTTTCATTATCTATTTCTCCCTTTGATAGGTAAGGATATCGAAACAAACTTCGGTCTCAAGAGATTCCAGGACGGAAAGTTTTTCGCTGTCAGGGGCGCTGGTGCGGAAATAATAAGGTGTCATCATAAAAAGGGAAGCAATGTGTTCTTTCGACACGGTGATGCGGTAATCAACGGAGGATACGTTCTCGAGTCTGAAACCCGGAATGACATCTCTCCGGACCTCGTTTTCATAAGGTTCGGAATAGAGGACGGATTTCAGGCCGAACAGATGTCTCGGACCTGCCACAGCGACCACTAGCCGGCCGCCGTCTCCGGTTATCCGGTGAAACTCATTTCCGGCGCAGGGAGCAAAAATATTCGTCACCACGTCAACTGAGCCTGTGGCGACAGGCAGATCGAAAATGCTGGCGACGAAGAAGCGAGCTTTCTGTCCGGCAGTCCTCGCGGAGCATTTTGAGGCGGTTTTAACGGCTTCCTTCGAAAGATCAAATCCTATAACATCCGTCTCATACGTCGCCAGAGATTCGGACATGAGCATCGTATAATACCCTTCGCCGCATCCCGCGTCGACCAGCGTCCGCGGCTCGAGCGCAGAGACCGCTGAACAGATCGCTTCCGCTGCCTGTAAATAGTAGCCCGCCGCAAGAAAACTGTGGCGGGCTCTTATCATTTCTTTTGAGTCACCGGAGCCGGAAAGCATGCTTTCCGCGAAATTGACATATCCCGAAGAAGCTATATCATAACAGTGCCCGGACCGGCAGACAAGGGAAGATCCGTTTTCGGAAAGGGCGCTGCCGCATTTCGGGCATATGATAATATCATGATCCATTTTCCGACGTTTTTCGGTCAGCTGTTCAAGACAGGCTCATATTTTGTGAGAACGCACATCAGTCCGTATCTGTCTGTCTTAAGGCCGTTTGTACAGGTGGAAAGAGTGAGCAGTCTGTCATTCTCGTCGAAATCGTAGTTGCTTTCGAATACGGACTGGCTCTGCATGTCATTTGCAAAAGCGACCGCCTCTTCGAGGGTCTGGAAACTGACATCGTTGTAACCCGTGTCATAGCTGGTATGGAACACGGAGAACGGTTTGAAATAAAGAATTCCGTCAAATGAGCAGATGATGACTTCCTTGCTGCGGAACATCGCTTCGCTGTTGAAGATGTCCTCCACAGCGTGGAACATCTGGCCGCTGCGGATGTTATGACCGTAAAGAACGGTGTTGAAGTTCCTCAGCATGTCGTCCGGATTGCATCTGAAGTCCGCGAATATCGCACCCGTTACAAGCTCTCCGCCCGCGGCATCATGGTTGAGATAGAAGACATTGTCGTTCGTGCGGACTATCGGGTAGTTGATATTCGTACCGGCTACATAGATCCAGCCGTAGAGATCAGGAGCGATCTCCTTGAGAAGAGTGAGATTCTGGATCATCTTTTCCGGATTGGTGTCAAAGGGGTTGTCTGAAGAGGATATGGGCGGGATGTACTCGTTCCCTCCGCCGTTGATAAACGTTGAAGTCGCATTGTTGATGTCCGGAACAGATCCGTCCGCGTTGACCTGCTGAAGTCTTGAGGATCCGTCTGCCTCCGAATTGTCCAGCGAGAAGAATTTCTCAGCGAACTGGTCGTAGATGACGTCAGTCCTGTGATAGTCTATCAGGGTATGTCCGATTATGAAAGCGCAGTAGACGAATATTCCGAGGCATATGACTATCATCATGGCGCGTACCACGCTCAATACAGGGAATCCCTTTTTCTTTGACTTTCCGTCCGGATCGATCTGCTCAGCGGTCAGATCGTCAAGGGACTCGTCGAACGTGTACGCGTATTCGTCCTTCGGTTCGTACATTGAGATATCTATCTTCTCGGTCTCATCCGCGCCGTTGCCGTCATTTTTTAAAGAATCCGTATCATATACGACGGTTTCCGAAAGATCAGGTTCTGCAGAGGCCGCCGCGTTTTCCGCTGCCGGCTTTTCCTCTTCCGCGTTAAGGGACACCTCGACGGTGTCTTCCGGTTTGTCTTTATTCTCGCCCGCACTTGCCGCAGGAGTGTGCGGGATACGTGACAGTTTGAGTTTTTTCTCGGGTTTCATAAAGATCCTTTCTGAATCATCCTTTATTCCGAACAGTCCGCTTCAGACTGTGTTCAGGACAGGGAGGATATGATTGCCTGTGTTTCACCTTCATTATAGTAAATATCGGTCAAAAATCAACGGATAGAGAAAAAGGTTTTCTTTTTTTTTACATTTTGGTAATAATTTCAGGATATTGATAAAACAAAATCAGAAGCCCCAACATCTTCCTGCCCGATGCTGAAGCCCCGGACTGTTTTTGGTCATCATGACCAAACGCAAATAGTGGGAGATAATTGCTGACATATGGTTGAAATGTTGCAAACAATGAGGTATAATTACAATGGATTGGGATTTGGTTTTTTCAGCGCGGATTTTATGCTTCGCCGCTGATATTATTCCTTTCCGGCATAGATTCTGCTGTCAGGCAGAGAAGGCACAGAATTTGAAAGAGGTGTTAAAAATGGACAAAAACGGGCATTTGAGGAAATGGGTATCTGAAATGGCTGAGATGACGAAGCCGGATCAGATAGTATGGATAGATGGATCCGAGGAACAGCTTGAGGGCCTCAGGGCGCAGGCCGTTTCCACCGGTGAGATGATCAAACTGAATCAGGATATTCTCCCCGGCTGCTATCTTCACAGGACCGCGGTCAACGATGTGGCAAGAGTGGAGGGAAGGACGTTCATCTGCACCAGGAAAAAGGAGGATGCAGGCAACATAAACAACTGGATCGAGCCTTCAGAGTGTTATGAGAGACTCTCCAAGATATTCCGCGGATCGATGAAGGGAAGGACCATGTATGTAATCCCGTATTCGATGAGCGTGGTCGGCTCTCCGTTTGCCAAGTACGGTATCGAACTTACTGACTCCATATATGTCGTACTGAATATGTGCATAATGACCCGTGTCGGCAATGATGTGCTTGATGCGATAGGTGACGATGACGGGTTCATAAAAGGCCTTCATTCGAAGGCTCAGCTCGATGAAGAGAATCGTTATATCTGCCATTTCCCGGAAGATAATACGATATGGTCCGTGAACTCCGGATACGGAGGAAACGTTCTTCTCGGGAAAAAATGCTTCGCGCTCAGGATCGCGTCATATCTCGGACGCAAGGAAGGCTGGATGGCCGAGCATATGCTTATCCTCGGCGTTGAGTATCCAAACGGCGAGATCAAGTATGTCACCGCCGCGTTCCCGTCCGCCTGCGGAAAGACCAACCTGGCGATGCTCATTCCTCCGGAAACGTTCCAGAAGAAAGGGTACAAAGTGTGGTGCGTAGGAGACGACATAGCCTGGATACGCATCGGCAGCGACGGAAGGCTTTGGGCCGTCAACCCGGAAAACGGGTTCTTCGGAGTCGCTCCCGGCACCAATGAGAAGTCCAATCCGAACGCTCTTGCGGCAACGAAAAAAGGAACCATTTTCACCAATGTCGTGCACAATCTCGACAACAATACAGTGTGGTGGGAAGGGCTGGACAAGAATCCTCCGAGAAACGCGCTCAACTGGAAAGGCGAACCCTGGGATCCGGACAGCGGAGAAAAGGGCGCTCATCCCAACAGCAGGTTCACTGCTCCTGCAAAGAACTGCCCCTGCGTATCGTCTGAATTCGATTCCGTCTGCGGCGTTCCGATCACCGCGATCGTTTTCGGAGGCCGGCGCGCCAAAACGGCCCCGCTCGTATATGAGTCAAGGGACTGGCAGCACGGCGTGTTCGTCGGTTCAATAATGTCATCCGAGACCACTGCTGCCGCTACCGGGGCGGTGGGCGTCGTCAGACACGATCCCATGGCCATGCTTCCTTTCGCCGGATACGATATGGGCGACTATTTCAGGCACTGGCTGGAAATGGGCAAGAAGATAACCCGCAAGCCGAAGATCTTCAATGTCAACTGGTTCAGAACGGATGACAACGGACAGTTCATATGGCCGGGATTCGGAGACAATCTCCGCGTATTGCTCTGGATAATTGCCCGCTGCGAAGGTAAGGTCGGCGCCGAGGAGACTCCCATAGGATTTGTCCCGAATCCGGAAGACATCGACACCGAAGGACTTGATATCGGGACCGACGTAATAAAAGATCTGCTCTATGTGGACAGGAAACTGTGGATCGACGATATCAAGGGCATCAGGGAATTCTACGGGAAAGTCGGAGACAGGATGCCAAAAGAACTGTACGGTGAGCTGGAGATACTTGAGAAAAGACTTTCTGAAAAGGAATAATCGAAATACTGAATGGCATGATCTCAGGATCATGCCATTCTCGCTTAAAACGGGGGAGCGGGCAGGATATGGCCGAATGGAAAAGGATACTGGTGCTGGGCTGTCCGGGGAGCGGTAAAAGCACGTTCTCGCGGAAGCTTCACGATATAACCGGAATACCGCTGACGCATCTTGACAATGTATGGTGGAAGCCTGACGGGACTCATATTTCAAGGGAAGAATTCGATCAGAAGCTTGCTGAACTCATGGAAGCGGACAAGTGGATCCTCGACGGGGATTACAGCAGGACCTACGAAGCAAGGATCAAAGCGTGCGATACCGCGGTGTTCCTTGACATCGGAGCGGATGAATGCCTTTCAGGGATAAGAGCCAGGATCGGAAAGAAGAGACCGGATATGCCGTGGACGGAAACAGGGCCGGATCCGGAACTGGAGACCATGGTGAAGCGATACGAGTACGAAAACCGTCCGCGCTTGATGAGTCTTTTGAAGGATAACCCGGAAAAGAGAACAGTCATCCTGAAGACCAGGAAGGAAGCGGACGATTTCCTGGATTCTGTTCGAAAACACTGCTGAACTGTCAGAATCGATACACTGGGGAAAGAAAGTATTTCCTTCAGAATATGCGGTAAAGAAAGCAAAAGAAAGAGCCTGAAAGAATCTTTAAAAGATCCTCTCAGGCTTGTTTTACGCATATTATACCGAATGCTGTCCGGAATCAGATCCCGCTTTAGGTATTGCCGATCAGAAGCGCATTTCCTTCATAACGATCGCGTCGCGGTTGAAATACCGGAGCACTTTCAGGCAGTGGTTGAATGCCTCAAACATAAGAACGGAATCGTTGCCGCTCTCGTCTTTGAAGAAACCGCAGTAGATATCCGGGCTGCCTTCGTTTGCACACATGATCTTGTTCGGGGTCGCGTCAGCTCTGTCCTTGTACTGGCCTTCATAGGGAGCAATGAGAGTGAAGTCGCTTACTTTGACTTCGGCAAGTTTCGTCGTTATGCTTCTGTCAAGGTCGCGTTTTCCGGACTGAGCGATCCTGATCTTTTTGCCCCTGACGAAGTTGGCGTACATAACGCCCTTGTCGACCATATACTCGTATTCTCTGATATCGATATAGGGCCAGGTGATAAGCTTTGTGATATACGCAATCATAATGAAGGCGAACATCAGGACCAGAGCTATACCGACATGGATGAACGAGGCAAAAATGATGAAAGCAATTACCGGAAGAAGGAAGTACGATATCAGAATCAGCTTTTTCAGGACTTTGAATCCGCCTTTTTCCGCTTGAGGAGTAATCAGTTCAACATAGTTCGGGGAATCATTGTTCATAGCAATACCTCGCTTTTTCGAAAAATGAGCAAAAGTCTCTAGATACTGAAGTAATTATAACACTTTTTTCGTTTGAAAACAATCTTTTTGAAAAATCGGAAAAGCGACGGAAAATGAACGGCGGACGACTTGTCTGGCTCTGCATTCCGTTGCTTTTTATGCACATTTGAGATATAATTTTCTTCGGTAAACAAGCCTCTCCGATCATTAGAAATCGGATGGATTTGAGCACGGAAAGGAAAAGATCAATGAAAGCAGTAATCAGCGTTACAGGAAAAGATACCACGGGCATAATTGCCAAAGTCAGCACCAAGTGCTTCGAATACGGCGGAAATATAATCGATATCTCCCAAAGCGTCATGAAAGAGTATTTTGCCATGATGATGCTCGTGGAGATCGACGGGCTCAATGTCCCGTTTTCCGAATTTGTGGATTCCATGACCAGACTGGGAGAGGAATGCGGCCTGGTGATCAACACGATGCATGAAGACATTTTCAATGCGATGCACAGGATATGAAAAGTCGGATCTGAGGGGATGATTCAAAAATGATCAATACCAACGACATTCTGGAAACGATCAATATGATCAGAGAGGAGAACCTCGACATCAGGACGATAACGATGGGGATCTCCTTGCTCGACTGTATCTCGGAGGACGAGAACAGGCTTTGCCAGAAGATATACGATAAAATCACCGTCAAAGCGAAAGATCTCGTGAAGACCGGAACGGAGATCGAAAAGAAATACGGCATCCCGATAGTAAACAAGAGAGTCTCGGTCACTCCCGTATCACTTATCGGCGGATCTCTGTCTCCCGAAGGTTTCATTCATGTGGCAAAGACTCTCGACAATGCGGCAAAGAGTCTGGGAATAGACTTTATAGGAGGATTCGGGGCTCTTGTCCACAAGGGAGCGACGCCGTCCGACGAGAAGCTCATCTCAGTCATTCCGGAAGCGCTGTCGGAGACCGAGTTCGTTTGTTCGTCGATCAATGTCGCAACGACGAAGTCCGGAATAAACATGGACGCGGTCGCGGAGATGGGGCGAACGGTCAAGCGTACTGCTTTCCTGACAAAAGACAGGAATTCCATCGGATGCGCGAAGTTCGTGGTATTTGCCAACGTTCCGGAAGACAACCCGTTCATGGCGGGCGCCTTTCACGGAGTCGGAGAGCCGGATGCCGTCGTCAGCGTCGGCGTATCCGGTCCGGGTGTCGTATGCTCCGCCATCTCCCGGCTGGGAGACTGCGATTTCACGACACTTGCCGAAGTAATAAAAAAGACGGCGTTCAAAATAACGCGCGTCGGTCAGCTGGTGGCTTTCGAGGCCTCGAAAATGATGGGGGTCCCGTTCGGAATAGTCGATCTGTCCCTTGCTCCCACTCCGGCTGTAGGCGATTCGGTCGCTCACATTCTGGAGCAGATGGGACTTGAAGTCTGCGGGGCTCACGGGACCACGGCGGCGCTTGCGCTTCTGAACGACGCGGTGAAGAAGGGCGGAGTCATGGCATCATCTAATGTCGGCGGACTTTCCGGAGCGTTCATCCCGGTCTCCGAGGATGCAGGCATGATCTCGGCCGTCGGCAGGGGCGCGCTGTCTATTGAAAAGCTTGAGGCCATGACGGCGGTCTGCTCCGTCGGGCTTGACATGATAGTGATCGACGGCGATACCCCTGAGGACGTGATAAGCGCGATAATCGCGGATGAGATATCGATCGGTGTCGCAAACACCAAAACGACCGCCGTGAGACTTATCCCCGCTTACGGGAAACATCCCGGCGACACGGTGGATTTCGGCGGGCTCCTCGGACACGCTCCGGTCATTAAACTCAATGAATACTCGCCTTCGAGGTTCATCTCCCGCGGGGGCCGGATACCCGCGCCGATACACAGCCTGAAGAACTGACGGCCACAGGGCTATACGGCAAATCCTCCGTCGCAGCATACGGTCTGGCCGGTGATGAAGGACGCGTCTTCAGAAGAAAGGAAATATATCAGTCCCGCGACGTCCGACGTGGCGCCGATCCTGTCCAAAGGGGTCCTGTACCTGAGTTCATCCATTTCCTCGGCGGAGTACGATGCGTTCATATCGGTGTCTATAACCCCAGGAGCGACGCAGTTGACCCTTATGCCTGACGGCCCGACCTCCTTCGCAAGAGCACGGGTCATGCCTATGAGCGCGGCTTTTGAGGCGGAATAAGCGACTTCGCATGAAGCACCGCGGATCCCCCAGACTGACGAGACGTTTATTATCACTCCGGATTTGCGTCGGATCATCGACGGTAGAATGGCTCTGACGGCCCTGAATGCCCCGATGGTATTGACCTGAAAAATGTCTTCCATCTCCCGGTCCGTAAGATCCGTCACGAGTCCGCAGACCGAGATCCCCGCGTTGTTAACCAGGATATCGACCGCGCCGAAAGTCTCCTCCGCCCTGTCGGCGGCGTCTGTCAGATCGGATGTCTTTCTGGAGTCTGCCCTTATTGCAAGGGCACCGGTCTCCGCGGACAGCTTCTCCGCCTCCTGAACGGAATTCAGATATGTGAATGCCACGTTGTGGCCCTCCGCACTGAACCTGCGCACCGTCTGCGCCCCTATTCCTCTCGAGCCTCCTGTTATCAAAACGGTACTGCTCATTCTGCGGCCCTCCTTGCGCGGCTGATGTTATACTGGTATTCTTTCTCAAGTTTACCACGATTTTCCGGTTTGCGCAACCGAAAAAGACATCAGATTCCTATTGACATACAATAGTTCAAATAATATAATTTTATTAGATTCATAATCCAATCGAAACATAAAGCAAATTTTAATGAAAAGAAAACGAAAGGCGGACAAAACCATGAAGAATTGGGCTTCAGTAGACCCCGCGAGCATTCCGATGATCAAAACAACCGAGATGCCGGGTCCTCTCTCTCAGGAGTATCACAAAAGATGTTCAACCTATATGAAAGGATATTCCAGCCAGGTAAGGCTGTTCCCGGTCGTCTTCGACTCCGGTTTCGGATATACTCTGACTGACGTCGACGGCAACAAATACATTGATTTCTCTTCCGGTATTTACGTGACCGGCCTCGGCCACTGCCATCCGAAGATCAGTGAAGCGGTCGCTCATTATGCAAAGACCCTTATGAACTGCCACGATTTCACGACTAAGGTAAAGATGGAACTCATGGAGAAGCTCCACGAGATCACCGGCGGAAGGTTCGGCGGATTCCAGCTGTACGATTCCGGAACGACCGCGGTCGAAGCAGGGCTTCGCTGCGCCCGTGCCGCGACCGGAAAGTTCGAGTTCTATTCTTTCTGGAGAGATTTCCACGGCAAGACTCTCGGTTCCGTTTCTCTTGCCGTTGTCGGTGTCGACAGCCATATGAGAGCACCCGGATTCTATCTCGCTCCCCGTCCCAATCCTTACCGCGACGCGTTCGGACGTTCAAAGGAAGAGGCTCTCAAGGATTCCACTCCCTATATCAATATGCTTGAGAACATGATCATCAACGAGTCGACCGGCAACGTGGCGGCCATAGTGTTCGAGCCCATCCAGGGCTGGGGCGGCTCCGTGGTTCCTCCGGACGACTATATCCCGAAGCTCCGCGCTCTCTGCGACAAATACAACATTCTGATGTTCGCGGACGAGGTCCTTACCTGCATGGCCAGGACCGGCCAGTATCTGGCGATGGATCATTGGAACACGACAGCTGATATAACCACTCTCGGAAAAGGATTCGGAAACGGATTCCCGGTGACCGCAATGTGCGTTTCCAAGGATCTCGCTCCCGCTATCGAGAAGATCTCCGCGTCCTCATCATACGGCGGCAACCCGATGGCCTGCGCCGCGGCTCTCGCTTCGATCAAGGTTATCGAGGAAGAGAATCTTAACGAGCGCAGCACTCATCTCGGCGAGCTCTTCCTCAAGAGGATGGAGGAGATGAAGGAAAGACATCCCATCATCGGTGATGTCAGAGGAAAAGGCTGCCTGCTTGCAATGGAACTTGTTAAAGACAAGGATACCAAGGAACCGTTCGTCGACGGCGGCAAGATGGTCTATCAGAAGGCGTTCCAGAAGGGCCTTGCATGGGTGCCTTCCGGACACATCCTCAGACTGTCTCCTCCGATGATACTTGACGACGAAGTCGCGCTCAAGGGTCTTGACATCATTGAAGAGGCCGTTGATGAGACCGAGAAGTATTTCGGCTATTGATCTGCCAATAAGATTATAAATAAGTCTGCCGCCGGTTCGCCGGCGGCAGACTGATAAGAAGGCATTTTCCCCAAAGGCTGAATGCAGGGACGGTGATCGATACGGACAATACTGTGGAAACCAGAAAAGGCGTGATTCTTGAAGCCCTCGCCGAAGAGGGAAAAGTACGCGTCAGGGAACTCAGCCAGAGATTCGGCCTGTCCGAGGTGACCATAAGGGCCTACCTTGAAGATCTGGAAGGAGAGGGACTGCTGAGAAGAGTACACGGCGGTGCCGTCGCGACGCCTCAAAACTATTACAATCTCGGGCTCCAGCAGAGGATGAAGACATTTGCCTCTGAGAAGAGCGCGATTGCCCGCAGGGTGGCGGAGGAGATAACCGACAACGATACCGTCCTGATGAATTCGGGAACGACCGTACTGTATGTTCTCCGCGCGATGAAAGCCAAAAAAAACATTCGCATCGTAACGAATTCGCTTACGGTAGCCTCGGAGGCTTCCTGTTTTTCCGCCTTCAAGGTGATAATGCTGGGAGGCGCTGTGGATTCGGAATACAGATTCACTCACGGGCTTGAGACGCTTCACGCACTTTCGTCATATCATGCGGACAAACTGGTAATGTCGGTCGACGGCGCCGCGGTGAAGACAGGTTTCACTACCTATTACGAATACGAGGCGGAACTTTCCGCGGAGATGGCCGACAGGGCTGACACCGTCATCGTCGCGGCCGATTCGAGCAAGATAGGAAGGGTGGCTTTCGCACGGATCTGTCCGGTCGAACACGCCGATATGCTGGTGACCGACAAAGGCGCCCCGTCTGCAGACCTCAGGGCGATAGCGTCAAGGGGCGTTGAGATCGCATGCGCGGAATAGCAGGGGAGATAACAGATCCTTCTGCTTCTTTAAAACAAAGTAATAATGAGAAATAACGCATTAATTAATAATGAATAATCGATCAAGGAGAAGAATCATGAAGAAAACCGTTAAATTCGGATTGATCGGATGCGGTCTGATGGCGCGCGAATTCGCATCCGCCGCTGCACGCTGGTGTCATTTCACCTGCGACGTCCCGAGACCGGAGATCATAGGGATCTGTTCGCCTGTGGAAGCGGAAACAAAGTGGTTCCTTGACAACTTCGACGGCATCAAGTACTGTGTGTCGGATTACAGGGAACTGCTTGAAAAGGACGATATCGAAGCAGTATACTGCGCGGTCCCGCACAATCTGCACGAACAGTTCTATGTCGACATAATCAACAGCGGCAAGGCTCTTCTCGGCGAGAAACCGTTCGGGATAGACAAAGACGCCAATGACAGGATCATGAGCGCCGTCAGGACAAATCCCGGGTCTTTTGTCCGCTGCTCCAGCGAATTTCCGTATTATCCCGCAATGCAGACGATGATAAAGTGGATCAGGGAAGGAAGAATCGGAAGGATCATCGAGGTCAAAGCCGGGTTCTGCCATTCTAGCGACATGGATCTGAACAAGCCGATCAACTGGAAGAGGATGAAGAAATTCAACGGGGAATACGGATGTCTTGGAGATCTGGGGATACATACGCAGCATGTCCCGTTCAGGATGGGATTCATCCCGAAGAGCGTTTATGCCATAATGAGCGATATTGTCACGGAACGACCTGACGGAAAGGGCGGAAGGGCAGTATGTGATACATTCGACAACGCGGTGCTCAACTGCATAGCGGAAGACAGAGACGGCAACGAATTTCCCATGATCCTTGAGACAAAGCGCATGGATCCCGGTTCGACCAACCGCTGGTATTTTGAGATCTACGGAGTGGACTGCAGCGCAAAATTCACTTCCGACGATCCCGGCGCGTTCTGCTATACCGCTTCATGGGGGAAAGAACAGGCGTGGAGCCGCATCAACATCGGGTACAAGCCGATGCTGCCTACGATCACTGGCGGAATATTCGAATTCGGCTTCGTCGACGCGATCCAGCAGCAACTCGGCGCGTTCATGCTCGAATATACCGGAGCGGAGGTCCCGTTCGGACTGTTTACCGCCGAGGAGACGCACATGTCCCATGTGCTGGCCACAGCCGCGCTCCGCTCCCATTACAACAAAACTGTCGAGAATCTGGAGTTCTGAGCCTTCCGATGCGGGTATGCCGCATGCCGAAGGAAAGCTGACCGTACAGGAGGGTGACTTTTTTGAACCGCAACAAAGGAAAGAGATCAAACGCTCCGCTCGCCATACTTCTGTGCATGATAACGGTCTTTTTCATCGTTATCGTCATAGTCTCCGCCATAAAAGGCTCGAACGGGGACGGGGAGAATGAAACGGCCAAACGGGACGGAACGGCGGAACCGGTGACCGGACAGCCAGTACCGGATACGACTGATGGAAGCGGCAATGTTCCGGGATCAGATACGGAGACGGATGCCGATCCGGTCACATCGGACGGTCCCGTCACATCTAATGAGCAGGACACGACCGCAGCGGATCCCGAAACGGATAAAGTGACGGAGGCACAAGTTCAGGAACTGCCAGGGAAAGTCACTTACACAAATCAGGTGCCTTTGTCTGAGGAAGTGGACGACAGCTATTTTGACGACGCTCTGTTCATCGGCGATTCGAGGACTGTCGGTTTCCAGATATCCACCACGCTCAACGCGACTTATTACGCCAAGGTGTCTCTGAACATCAGCCAGTTTAGCAAGACCGACGATTTCAGCAGATTCATAACCGTCAATTACAACGGGCAGGCGATCACGTGCAATATCTACGAGGCTCTCGAATATGAGAACAGCTTCGGGAAAGTCTATATCTGCGAAGGGCTGTCCGAGCTCGGATGGGATATGAACACTTTCTTCAGCTATTACCGGAACACTCTGGACTACATAAGGGGAAAACTTCCGAATGCGAAAATATACATCCAGACACTTGTACCCGTGACGGCGGAGTATTCCCTGAAGGAACTGTACGGAGTGACCAACGAAAGGATATGGCTATACAACCAGAAACTTTCCGAACTGGCCGAAGAGTACGGCATCTATCTTGTCAACCCCGCGGAGCTGTTTCTCACGGAGAACAATACACTGCCGCCGGAGTGCAGCTTCGACGGGATGCATCTGAACGGCCCGCAGTACAGAGAGTGGCTCGGATATCTTAAGACGCACGTCGCAAAATAATTAAGACGAACCGGAAGGAAAAGAAATGAAGATAAGGATAACAGCGTTACTGTCCATTATTCTGATTGTCTCCGCGGTCCTTTCCGCATGCGGCGGGAACGGCCTGACCGACAAGGTGATCGATCTTGAGGCTGCGGGGAAGGCTCTGGTGGAATGCGCCGAGTTTGACGACAGCCTGAGAGAAGTACCGCTCAATACTCTTGCGTCCGTCATCGGAGATATCGGTGCGGTCAAGGAAGCTTCGGCCTATCTCGCTGAGAGCGGAGCTACAGCGGAAGCTGTTATGGTGATGAGATGCGACAGCACGGAGGACGCCGGAACGGTGAAATCCCTGGTCGAAGCATACAGAGATACGCAGAAGCATCTTTTCGAAACATATAATCCCGCAGAGGTCCCGAAACTGGAGAACGCCGTGATAGAGTCCAGGGGACTGTATGTGCTTTACGCCGTAGGTAAAAACACCGATGCTGTAAAAGGCGTTTTCGGCGGACTGTTCAATTGAACTGAATTAGAGCGGAATACCCTGCTTTTTTCCCCAAACCGGTTGCAATATGTCCCGTGATGTGATAAAATCTTTGCTAGATGCGAAGACGAAGCATGCTGCATCATTCGGACCCGTACAGAGAACCCCGGAGCGCGGGAGCGCTGCTGAGACCGGGGACGGTGAGGATGATGCCGTTTCCCTTCCGAGCATTCGGGGTGAAATAACAGTAGTCCCGAACGGGCTGCGACCGTTAAAGCGCACAGAAGTGTTTGCTTTGAGTTATAAATGCGGGTGGTACCGCGGGAGTATGTCCCGCCCCGGTCAGTAATGGCCGGGGCTTTTCTTATTCTGCGGAGCCCCGAAAAAGCTTTTGCAAATATTTAATTTAGAAATATTTAAGAAATGGATGGTCACAGAAATGAGAGAGAAACTGGAGGAGATCCGCGCCAGAGCTTCGGCTCAGCTGAGTGAGATCAATGCCGATCTGGAGGCTATAAGGATCAAATACCTTGGAAAGAAAGGGGAACTGACAGCAGTTCTCCGCAACATGGGATCACTGTCTCCCGAGGAGAGACCGGCGATCGGCGCAATCGCAAACGAGGTGCGCACATACATCGAGAACGCAATAGCCGAGCGTATGAAGGAAAAGAAGAAGGATGCACTCGGGGAAAAACTCGAGGCCGAAAGGATCGACGTGACCATGCCGGGCACGGCTGTTGACGTCGGAAGAAGGCATCCTCTGGCAAAAGTCAGAAAGGAAATGGAAGATATCTTCATCGGCATGGGCTTCTCTGTGGTCGAAGGACCGGAAGTCGAGTACGACTACTATAATTTCCAGGCTCTGAACATACCGGAGAACCATCCCGCAAGAGATACGCAGGATACATTTTACATAACTGACAAGATCCTCCTGAGGTCCCAGACCTCACCGGTCCAGGTGAGGACGATGGAAAAGCAGAAGCCTCCGATCAGGATCATTTCGCCCGGCCGCGTATACAGGTCCGACGAGGTCGACGCGACGCATTCGCCGCTGTTCCATCAGCTCGAGGGCCTCGTCGTCGACAAGGGAATCACGATGGGTGACCTTAAGGGGATGCTCGAGACTTTTGCGAAGACGATGTTCGGAGAGAGCACAAGGATCCGTTTCCGTCCGCATCATTTTCCGTTCACCGAGCCGTCTGCCGAGGTCGACGTCTCATGCTTCTCGTGCGGAGGCAAGGGATGCCGTCTCTGCAAGAACGAGGGATGGATAGAGATTCTCGGCGCCGGTATGGTTCATCCCAATGTCCTCCGCGGCTGCGGCATCGATCCCGAAGTCTACAGCGGATTCGCGTTCGGAATGGGAATAGAGCGTATCGTTATGACCAAGTACAATATAGATGATATGAGACTCCTCTATGAAAACGACATGCGTTTTCTCGGACAGTTCTGAAATAGGGAAGGGGGAAGAATAATGAAACTGCCGTACAGCTGGCTTTCCGATTACACCGATATCGGAGAGCAGGACATAAAATCATACTGTGACAGAATGACCATCACGGGCTCTAAAGTTGAAGGCTACGAGGTCCTCTGCGAGGAAATATCGAACGTAGTCATCGGCAGGGTGGAGAGCATAGAAAGACACGGGAACTCTGACCATATGTGGGTCTGCATGGTGAATGTAGGGAACGAGACTGTTCAGATCGTAACCGGCGCGCAGAACGTCCGCAAGGGCGACATCGTGCCGGCGGCAGTGGCTCCCGCTACCCTTCCCGGAGGAGTCAAGATCAAGCGCGGAGTACTTCGCGGAGTTGAATCCAACGGGATGCTGTGCTCGATCTCTGAACTCGGCCTCACGCTCCACGATATGCCGGATGCGGCCGAGGACGGGATCTTCATACTTGACCAGTCCTTCGGCGACAGACTGGGACAGGACGTCTGCAGCGTACTGGGAATGAGGGATACCGTAGTGGAGTTCGAGATCACCCCGAACCGTCCCGACTGCCTGTCGGTGATCGGGCTCGCCCGCGAAAGCGCCGCCTCATACGGGAAAGAACTGAAACTGTCGGTCCCGTCTGTCAGGGTCACCGATGACGGGGATACAGTGGACAATTATCTGAATGTCGAGAACAGGGCGCAGGATCTCTGTATGAGATATTCGGCAAGAGTGGTCAAAAACGTCAGGATCAAACCTTCGCCGCTCTGGATGCGCATGCGTCTCCGCGCCGCAGGAGTAAGACCGATAAACAATATAGTTGACATAACGAATTATGTTATGCTCGAATACGGACAGCCCATGCATGCTTTTGACTACAGCTGTCTGGACGGGAAAAGGATAGTTGTGCGCAGGGCTTCTGACGGTGAGAAGTTCGTATCTCTGAACAATGTCTCCCATGAACTCGACAGCAGCATGCTGGTCATAGCAGACGAGAAAAAGGCCGCGGCGCTTGCAGGGGTCATGGGCGGCCTCAACAGCGAGATAACCTCTGACACCAAAACAGTAGTGTTTGAAAGCGCCAATTTCCTCGGGAGTTCCGTCAGGGTAACTTCAAGAGCGCTCGGAATGAGGACGGAAAGTTCCGCGAGATTCGAGAAGGGTCTGGATCCAGAAAATACTCTTCCCGCACTGGACAGGGCGTGCGAACTCGTCGGGATGCTGGAAGCGGGCGATATCGTCGGCGGGACAGTGGATGTCTACAGTTCGCCCCGCCCGGTCACAAAGATCCCGCTGGAAGTCGACAGGATCAATCATTTCCTCGGTACGGATCTTGACGGCGCATACATGGAGTCCGTCCTAAAGCTGCTCTGTTTCGAAGTGAATGACGGCGTCATAACTGTTCCTTCATACAGGGCTGACGTTGAATGCATGAACGATGTCGCAGAAGAAGTCATAAGGATGTACGGATACGACAAGATCTCCGCCACTCCGTTCATATCACGGCTTACGCAGGGCGGAAGGTCTCCGGAGCAGAATTTCGCGCTCGGACTTCATGAGCTGCTCTGCGGAATGGGCATGTACGAGATCGATACATTCTCTTTCATCAGCCCGAGATACTTCGACCGCATCAGGATGCCGCAGGACGATCCGCGCAGAAAGTGCGTAGTGATCAGAAATCCTCTTGGAGAGGACACATCGGTCATGAGGACCGACGCTCTGCCGTCGATGCTCGAAGTGCTATCAAGAAACTATAATCAGGGCAACTCAGGAGCACTGCTCTATGAGCTCGCCACGGTCTATATTCCCAACGGTGATCCCGCTCTCCTTCCCGCCGAGAACAAGCAGCTCGTCATTGGCATGTACGGAAGAGGGGATTTCTACAGGCTCAAGGGTTACTGTGAGCGTATTCTGGAATATGCCGGGATCAGGGAAGCGGAGTTCGTAAGGAATACGGAAGATGCCGCTTTCCACAGCGGAAGATGCGCGTATGTGACTGCCGGCGGGAACAGGATAGCGACCATAGGCGAGATCCACCCCGCGGTTCTGGAGAACTATTCTATAGGCACGCCTGTATACGCCGCGGTCATGGATTACGAGCAGATCTACTGACAGAGAGATACGGAAGAGTCCCACTATCATCCGCTCCCGAAATTCCCGGCGGTCACCAGGGATTTCGCGTTTATCTGTGACGATCAGCTCGAAGTCGCCGAGATCGAAAAAACGATCAAAAAATCAGGCGGCTCGATCCTACGCGAGATCAGACTGTTTGACGTATACAAGGGAAAACAGATCGAATCCGGAAAGAAATCCGTCGCCTTCAGCGTGACTTTGCGCTCGGACGACCATACTCTGACGGACGACGAGGCGGACAAGACGGTCACAAAGATACTTGCGGCTTTGGAGAAGGAAAAGAACATAACGCTGAGAAAGTAAAAAATCCGCGCGGGAATGCCCATTAGTTTCGCGCAGCCCGCGGCGGAGCGAAGCTTTATCAGAAAACAAAGCGGTGCGGTCCTGAAAGACCGCACCGCTTTACTGAATGCTGCAAAAGGAGATCATATGGACGATAAAGATATCAGCCGGTTCATATCCCTTATACTGAGACACAGGCCGGAGGCGGCCGGGGTCACGCTTGACGGGCACGGCTGGGCGGATGTGGATGAACTGATCAGAGGAGTAAACAGGACGCATCCTCTGACGAAAGAACTGCTCGAGAAGATCGTGCGCACCGACGAGAAACAGAGATACTCCTTCAATGAGGACCATACGAAGATACGCGCCAACCAGGGCCATTCTGTTAAGGTCGACGTTGAGCCGGAAGAACTCAGACCACCGGAATTCCTGTTCCACGGCACCGGTGAAAAATATGCCGCATCCATTGAAAAAGAGGGTCTTTTGCCTAAGTCGAGACTGTTCGTTCATCTTTCTTCCGACCGGACTACAGCCGAAACCGTCGGATCCCGCCACGGAAGGCCTGTGGTATACATTGTCTCTTCCGGTAAAATGGCTGACTGCGGTCACCGTTTCTTCCGTTCCGTCAACGGAGTATGGATGACGGAGTCGGTTCCGCCGGAATATCTCAAAAGGATGGAATGAGGTTTTCCGGGTGAACGGAATTGACGGATACCATCGCTTAAACAGAAAATCTCCCCCGCGGCATGCGGGGGAGACATAACTGGCTGTTTCGGGGAAGAATCAGGTCCGTATCATACTGAAAAGTCGCCGGGGTTCTTCCGTGTCAGACGGCTGTGCGCCGATCAGTTGAAAAGATCCTCAGCCTTTTCGGAGATCTTTTCCGCAACATCCTCGGCGGCTTCCTTGGCTGCTTCGACCTTTTCCTCGGCGAAATCCTTGACTTTTTCGGCTGTCTCACTGATCTTCTCGCCGATCTCTTCGGCTTTCTCGGAGCAGCA
The DNA here is from genome assembly GCA_017959065.1 of Clostridia bacterium. Classification (GTDB taxonomy): domain Bacteria; phylum Bacillota; class Clostridia; order Oscillospirales; family CAG-272; genus RGIG2161. The sequence continues at coordinate 25,844 of JAGDBK010000098.1, forward strand.
GCATTTTTCTTCGCCGCCGTCACAGATCTCATCATCTGAGTCGCAGCAGGATTTCTTTTCGCAGAACGGACATTTCTTAATAAGCTGCATCACAACGAAACCGATCCCGGCTGCAGCGGCAAGGCATCCCAGAACGATAAGGATTATCTTTATCGGGCTGGTGCTCTTTTTTTCCTGTGGAAAGAAGTACTTCATATCATATTCTCCTTACTTGAAATAATTTATAAAACAATTATGCAAAAACCGAAAGCAGAGCGTGACCGGATCAGAGATCCCTGGCTCTGTCCTCGATGTTTTTCTTGAAATTGACCACGTAGTGGGTGTATTCGGTGTTCATAAATTCGGAAGTGATCAGAAAATCCGCCGTCGCCCGGTTGTTCGCTATCGGAATGTCATATACCTGGGCGATCCTGAGGAGCGCTTTGACATCAGGATCGTGCGGCTGCGCCTCAAGAGGATCGGAAAAGAATATGACAAGGTCTATCTTTCCCTCTACTATCCTCGCGCCGATCTGCTGGTCACCTCCAAGAGGTCCGCTGTTGAATCCCCGGATAGGAAGCCCTGTCTGCTCGGCTATCATCCTTGCAGTGGTTCCGGTCCCGCAGAGGAAGTGTCTGGAAAGGATAGCGGCGTTATTCCTGCACCATTCTATCATGTCATGTTTTTTTGAGTCATGCGCGATCAGAGCGATGTTTTTCTGCTTAGGAAGCGTAAGTGATATATATTCGTTTTCGAACATACAGTCCCTCCAGAATAATCGTTCGGCTCCCGCCCTTTACGCTAGTTTCTATTATACCATATTTTGGCTCCGCTTCAACCAATACTTGAAAAAAAAGCGCCTCTATGGTAAAATGACGCGGTACTGAAGGGCCTTTTCATTATTATCCGGGGGTATATCTCATGATGGAAAATGTATCGGCATCCGCGCTTGCTTATCTCGGGGATTCCGTGGCTGAACTTCTGGTCAGGGAGATGCTGGTCCGCAAGGGAGTTTCTAATGCGGGAAAACTGAACGAGATGGCTCTCGGTTATGTCCGCGCCGCGGAACAGAGCAGGGCGCTGAAAAGGCTGGCACCTGTCCTAACCGATGAGGAGACGACGGTATGCCGAAGAGGGAAGAACATATCTCATCATTCTATGCCCCGGAATGCCTCCCAGAAGGAATACAGGGAGGCGACAGCCTTCGAGGCGCTGTTCGGCTTCCTGTATCTTTGCGGAAGGAATGACAGAATAAGAGAACTGTTCTCTATCGCGTTTCCAGAAGACGGACAGTCGGCGCATGAGGACCGGGAATGACGGAGGAATACCCGGAATGAGACTGGACAGATTCATTTCAGGCAACAGCGCTCTATCGAGAAAGGATGTCTCATCGGCTGCAAGAAAAGGGATCATCACGGTAAACGGACTGCCCGCAAGAGATCCCGGAATGCATATGGATCCCGAGAAAGATACAGTTTGCGTCGGCGGCGAGAGAATAAACTACAGCAGATATGTATATATAATGATGAACAAACCTGCGGGGCTTGTATCATCGACCGAAGACAGGGAGCGGACCGTGATCGGACTGCTGCCGGAATGGATCGCCGGTCTGGGGGTCTTTCCGTGCGGAAGGCTGGATAAAGACACAACCGGTCTTCTTGTGATCACGAACGACGGGGGCGCTGCCCACGGTCTTCTATCGCCCAGACATCATGTACCGAAGACATATAGGTTCTCTCTGGCTCAGCCGCTGTCAGAGGAGCAGAGGATCCTGCTGTCGAACGGTGTGGACATCGGGGAAAAGAAACCGACAGCTCCGTCGAGCATCGTTCTTGACGAGGGAAAGATGTCGGGAGAGATCACGATAACCGAAGGAAAATTCCATCAGATAAAAAGGATGTTCGCCGCAGTTTCGAACAGGGTAACAGGGCTGGAAAGGACAAGGTTCGGGAGCCTGGTACTCGATCCGGGACTTGAAAGAGGCGAGTGGAGATATCTGAACGAAAACGAGATCGCGTCGCTGAGAGGCGACGCCGGGACGGAGAACTGAAATGGCAGACATCGCAGGCAGAATTGCGGAAGAACTGGGGATAAGGAAAGAGCAGGTTGAAAACACGGTCAAGCTTCTCGACGAAGGCAACACGCTTCCGTTCATCGCGAGATACAGGAAGGAAGTGACGGGGAGCCTTGACGACACGATCCTGCGTAACCTTGAGGACAGGCTGAATTATCTGAGAAAACTTGAGGAAAGAAAACAGGAAGTCATCTCGCTCATCAGCGCCCAGGACAAGATGACCGAAGAGATCGGAACGGCGATCGAAATAGCGGAGACGCTTAACGAGATAGAGGATATTTACCGGCCTTTCAGACCAAAAAGGAAGACCAGGGCTTCGGTCGCCCGTGAAAAAGGGCTTGAACCGCTGGCTGCCCTGATAACGGAACAGCCGGACAGTTATGAGGAAGATCTGGAGAAACTGGCGGAAAGGTACGTCAAACCGGACGGCGCCGCGGATGCCGCGGAGGCTCTCGACGGAGCCTGCGATATCATCGCGGAGGACATATCCGACAATGCCGAATTCAGGAAGAAGATCAGAGAATTCGTATATGAATACGGAGTGCTTGTCTCGAAAAAGGCAAAGGACGAAGATTCGGTCTACTCGATATATTACGATTTCAGAGAAAAGATCAAGACACTCCCGAAGTACAGGGTGCTTGCCATCAACAGAGGTGAGAAGGAAGAGTATCTGAAAGTCGATCTTGAAATGCCCGAAGAGATCATTCTCAACTATCTTTCATATGAGATAATAACGAACCAGGGCAGCCCGGCCAGACCGTATCTGATCCGCTCACTGACCGATGCGTACGAGCGCCTGATCGCCCCCTCCGTCGAGAGGGAGATCCGCGCAATGATATTCGAGGAGGCATCGGAGGGCGCGATAGCCGTATTCGCAGACAACCTGAAGCATCTTCTCATGCAGAGTCCGCTCAAGGGATTCACGGTGATCGGATATGATCCCGGATACCGGACAGGATGCAAGCTAGCCGTAGTCAATCCCACGGGACTCGTCCTTGATACGGCAGTGATCTACCCGACAAAGCCGAGGGAGGATATCGAGGGCAGCAGAAAGACGCTGCTTTCACTTATTAAACGCTATTCCGTTAATGTTATAGCCATAGGCAACGGTACCGCTTCGAAGGAGAGCGAGATCTTCGTGACGGACACCATTCGCGGGATGGATGATGTCAAATACATAATGGTCAGCGAGGCAGGCGCTTCGGTCTACTCGGCTTCAAAACTCGCGGCCGAGGAGTTCCCAGATTTCGATGTCACCCAGAGGTCCGCCGTTTCCATCGCAAGGAGACTTCAGGATCCGCTCGCCGAACTCGTCAAGATCGATCCGAAGTCTATAGGAGTTGGGCAGTACCAGCATGATATGAAGCAGGCGAGACTGGATGAAGCGCTCTTCGGAGTAGTTGAGGACTGTGTCAACTCAGTCGGAGTGGATCTCAACACGGCCTCCCAGTCGCTTCTCTCATACATTTCCGGCATCAATACCTCGATAGCGAAAAACATCATCAAGTACAGGGAAACTAACGGAGCTTTTTCTTCAAGGGAAGAACTCAGGAAGGTGCCGCGCCTCGGCGACAAGGCATACGAGCAGTGCGCGGGCTTCGTAAGGATCCACGGGGCTGATGAGGTCCTTGACAATACCGCCGTGCATCCGGAATCGTACAAAGTGGCAAAGAGTCTGCTTGAAAAACTCGGATACACCGAGGAGGACGTAAAAAACCGGGCTCTGAAAGAGATGCGGACAAGGGTCAAAAAATCGGGTTTCGACAATCTCTGCAGAGATCTGGGAGTCGGTGCTCCTACGCTGAACGATATCCTGGATGAACTGGAAAAACCGGGAAGGGATCCCAGGGACGTGCTCCCCAAGCCGGTTCTCAGGATGGATATCATGAGCATAAACGACCTTAAACCGGATATGATGCTGACCGGAACAGTCAGAAACGTTATTGATTTCGGAGCATTTGTGGACATCGGCGTCCATCAGGACGGACTCGTTCATATATCCGAGATGTCGGACAGATTCGTAAAGCATCCGAGTGAGATCCTTTCGGTCGGAGATGTGGTCAATGTAAGGGTGAAAAGCGTGGATGTCGCGAGATCGAGGATAGCTCTGTCGCTCCTTCCGGCCGGCAGATGAACGGCAGAAATCCTGTTTTCGGACACGCTTGGAAAGCCTGTCACGTATTTGTGCATTATTAACAAAAGACATATTGCATTTTTGTTAAAGAGGACACTTTTATTTACTTGAAAAATTTGATACAATTATTCAGCAATGTTTTTATGGTATCTTTGGATCCGGCTAAACAAGTTGCATTTTCTTTTTTCTTTAAGGAGGATTTTCCATGGCAAGTCTATCGCTGAAGCATATTTATAAAAAATATCCCGGCGGAGTTACCGCTGTATCCGATTTCACGCTTGACATTAAAGACAAGGAATTCCTAGTACTCGTCGGACCTTCCGGATGCGGAAAATCGACGACCCTGCGTATGATCGCAGGTCTTGAGGAGATCACGGAAGGCGAGCTTTTCATCGGTGACAAGCTGGTAAATGACATAGCCCCCAAGGACAGAGATATAGCGATGGTGTTCCAGAACTACGCTCTTTATCCTCATATGACGGTTTTCGAGAACATGTCGTTCGGACTCAAGCTCCGCAAGACCCCGAAGGAAGAGATAAAGCGCAGAGTCGAGGAAGCTGCCCGCATACTTGACATCATGCATCTTCTTGACAGAAGGCCGAAGGCTCTTTCCGGAGGTCAGAAGCAGCGTGTCGCTCTGGGACGTGCGATAGTCCGTAACCCCAAGGTGTTCCTCCTTGACGAACCTCTTTCAAACCTTGACGCAAAACTTCGTGCGCAGATGAGGACCGAGCTTACGAAGATCCACAAGAAAGTCGGTACCACGTTTATTTACGTTACCCACGACCAGGTCGAGGCTATGACGATGGCATCCCGTATAGTTGTTATGAAGGACGGCGTCATCCAGCAGGTCGATACGCCTCAGAAACTCTACGACAACCCGGCCAACATTTTCGTCGCCGGTTTCATCGGAACGCCTCAGATGAACTTCATCAACTCCACGCTGGTCAAAAAGGGCAGCGATCTGTACCTTAAGTTCGGCGAGTACGAGATGAAGCTCCCCGCAGAGAAAGCAAACGAGGAAGGACTTCAGGAGTATATCGGCAAGGATGTTATCGCGGGCATCCGTCCGGAAGCGATCCACGACGAGCCTATTTATCTTGCGAACTTCCCGGACAGCGTGTTCGACGTTCAGGTCGATGTGACGGAGCTTATGGGCGCGGAAATCTATCTTTATCTTACGATCGACGAGCAGAACCTCATAGCCCGCGTCTCGTCAAGATCCACCGCACGTGCCGGCGATACCGTGAAGGTCGCGATAGATCCTTCGAGAGTTCATATCTTCGACAGAGATACCGAGCGTTGCGTTTCTTTCTGATATCATTCTATACAGCGAGCATCAGTGCTGCAGTGAAAGCTGCAGCACTTTTTCTTGTACGCCCGCCATGGGCAATAGCTTGGTGGTGAAAGTCCACTACACGCTTGGTAGTAGGAAGTGTTAGCCGAACGGCAAGGGTGTCCGCCGCGAGACGGAATCTGAAGGAAGCCGCAGGCAAAGTTCCGAGCCGACGAACAGAAATCGCATAGAAGGCGGGGCAGAGCGGACGAGGCTGCAAGACAAGTCGAAGTCCCATACTACCCGGACTCTGTCACGTAAATGCGGCGGCTGCATGGAATGAAGGCTATTGCACCTTAAGCGGGGAGGTCTGCGGGGCACGCATCAAATGGGATGTAACCCATACTGCAAGGTA
>JAGDBK010000099.1 GCA_017959065.1 Clostridia bacterium
CTCCAGGATGTCGTTGTCGGGAGAGATCCCGTAAAATGAGTAGTCGATGCCGTCGAATCCGGCTTCGGCTATCAGTCTCATGGCCTCGATGTCGCCGATCGCAGATCTCAGAACGCTGTTGTCGGTGGAGATTATCATTTTTCGTTTATTCCTTCCTTGATCATCTCGTCAAATGAATCGTAACGCTTATATGCGCAAATTATATCCGATTCTTTACTCGATGTCAACACGTCGATGCAAAAAAACACAGAATTGTTTTAAAATGATATCTTATTGCCAGCAAGTCCTGCAGCTGTTTCACAGACCGACGCCCGCCTGCGGTTCAGGAGGGAGGGAGAGAGGGAAGGAGTTGCTGTTCCGGTCTCAGTCTGAAAGCCTGGAGATCAGCTCTGCTGTGTATCCTTCATACTCGATGTAAAAATCCGTGTAGGTTGCGTCGGGACAGTAATCAGGGATGATCTTTCCCGAACAGATTTCGACGAATCTGTGAAGCTGTTCATCGGTCAGCCGCGCGGCGTAACCGTATGAGACAAGATATGCGTTTCCCGACGCGTCCCTGCCTCCGGTCAGAAACAGCGGCATCATCCTGTAGGCTCCTACTGCTGCCTCTCTGTAAATCGCGACATCTTTTTTTTCAAAGTCCAGCTCCGAAAGCAGAGCTTTCAGGGCATCTTTGTCGATCAGTCTTCCGTACCAGTCAAGGTTCACAGACTGATAAAGGGTGCTGTTGAATCCGAGATAATAATCCGCGGAGTTCTTAATGTACAGGAAATCTCCTGAAGACAGAAATTCCGGGTAGGAAATATCCGCCGCCGCAGCGAAGATGTCGTCCCACAGTTCATCGAGGATCAGACTGAGTTGCCGCATGTAAATACCGTAATATTGTCCTTTGCGGTCCACAGCGGGATCAAGCCTCGGAATTAGCATTTCCATAAGTCGCTGTCTCATCGATTCCGCGGCCACCGAGTCTGTCCCCTGATTGAATTGTTCATAGAAGGAATCGAGAATACCGAGCTGGCGGGAATAATGCTCCGCGGCTTCAGCATCTCCGGTCTGTTCTGCGTATTTTTTTTCAAAGAGAAACAGATCACGCATTTCATCGTCGGGAGACAGGTATCCGGTCAGTCTTCTGACGACGTCGTTTGCGATCTTTCTTGCGAGCAGACGTTTCCAGATGTCAGGAGTTGCTTCTTCAAATTCCACTACGTCCAGCTCCAGGTCTACCCAATCAAGCAGCATGGAGTATCTTTCGTTGAAGGCGTCCTCGGTGATGCCGTTCATTGTGTCCCGGAGTCCCCCGGGAGTGATGAAAGCCTCGCCCGAGGTAAATTCCAAATACGGAATGACCGCTTCGGCAATGTCGGCAAGCATGCCGGGGGATTTCATCAGATTGGAGATCTCATTATAGTTTCCTTCGGACATTCCGGGCGTCAGCCTTTTTTCCAGCACCGCTACCGAGAGATACCTGCCGAGAGCGGTAAACCGTTTTGTGTCTGTTATCCGAATCGGATTTCCGTCGAGCCTGAAAAAAGGAAGCACGGTCTCGAAATTATGGTTGAATGCGTTGACGATATCCGAAGTCATGCTGTAAAAAACAAACGACTCTTTTTCTATGAGTTCGGGAATCGAAGCGAGATAGGCCTCCCGGTCAAATGTCAAATCTCCGTTCCTGTAATATGCCAGCAGAAGTTCTCTTCCGTTCCCTCCGATAAACATGCACACGGTCGCGTCGTCGCACTCCGAAAGCTGGTTTTCGAAAGCCTTGCCGACTTCGACGGCACCCTCATCGCCTGTAAGCAGATCCCGGCAGAACACCGTCCCGCGGCGGTCGTAATAATATACGAATCTGCCGTCCCTTGAGCGGACCAGGGCATCCGGCGTCCCGGCTGTCAGCGCAGATGTTTCTCCGGTGATCAGGTCGCGGAAGACTCCGTCCTCAATGACTCCGCGCTCAAAGGGAAGGGTAGTGTCCGCGATCTTGTCCGGATCTGCCGGAAGCGGCCCGGTTTTTTCCGGATAATAGCAGACGGTCCTGCCGTCCTGTTCCATGATGACAGCGGTACGTCCGTCCCTGTCATTCAGCAGCGCGAGTCGCTGTCCGTCAATAAAGTATATATCTCCTCTGTCTACCGAAAAAGCGGTTTTTCCGTTTCTGGCCGTGAATGAGACTGTCCCGGTCTTTTCAGCCAGACCGCCCGCGGGAGTCTGCATCATGTCTTTCGGTACTGCGTCGCCGAATACGGAGTAGGAGTTTTCTCCTGCAGTATAGACCATGACCGTGGAGGCGGCATAGGTGGGGTGGAATTCTCCCGTGGCGCTGTTGTATTCCGCTCCGAGGGGATAATAGGGGACTTCGACGATAACACGGGTGTAATCGTCGGAAATAATAATATCAGAGGCAAGTGTGAGATTGGCGTCTGCTTTTTCGGGAGTCCCGAGAATCCCGCTGAAGCATTCGGGGACACCGGTATGGCTCGCGTCGAGTTTGACCGCCCTGCCGCTTTTGAAATCAAATATAAAGACCCCGTAGGCCAGAGTTTTGTCGGCGTTCGTGAGGGTATAGAGACATTTATCCGGATCCGTGCCGTATTCAAGAACAGATACCGATGGGAGCGGAGACTTGGATCTGCCTTCCGAAAAGGCACGGCGGTCCGACTCGTTGTCCATCTTTCTGTAGAGTTCCGCATAAATATCTGCCGCTTCTCCGGAAAGGAAAGCGTCATAGCTTATCATTCCGCTCTCGATCGCGAGTCTGATGCAAGCGTCTGTATAGTCGGGATCGCCTGCGACGGCTTCTCTGATCAGGCACGAAAGACAGACGATTTTGTCGTTCTTAATGTCGTACCAGATGCTGTCGCAGTCAGCGTGATCGCCTGACCTGAGTCTGACACGCATGAGATCGTTTCCGGAAAAACCGCTGATCCTTGTGTACGGCGCGACAGAGACTGTCACCGTGTCCGACAAAAGAATTTCCTGATCTGGTGGGAGTGCAGTTGAATCGGCCGGAGAGGTGAGCAGTAGGAAGGGAAGAGCGGAGCCCGGTTTTTTCGCCGATGCTTCTTCGGCTCTGAACACGACCGAGGTCAGATGCAGTTCTCCCGTCTTCCAAGGGGCATCGGCAGGCTGAGGATCGACGGTTGCGCGGCCGCGCAGGAGAATGAAGACGGAAAAGATAATGATTGCGACGGTAAGTGACAGGGCCGCCGCCGCGGCTGCCACCCGGAAGCCGGTGCGTTTCAAAGGCACCGGCGTATTATCTGCGGCTTCTTCGATATAGGCGTCGTCTATGTCCCTCAGAGCGATATCGAAAGCTTTTGAGATTTTCTCTTTTTTTTCGTTTTTGACAATGAAGCTGTCTGTGTATTTTTTCACAGTCGGATACCTCTTTTTTCCAGCAGTTCCGAGAGCGACTTTTTCATTCTGGAGAGGCGGACCGATACCGCTGTCACGGAAAGACCCGTTTGTGAGGAAATCTCAGAGATCCCGGCTGAAAACCAGTAGCGTTTTAAAAAGATCAGCCTGTCAGTTTTCTTTCTTGACGCCAGAAAATCATTGAGCGCCGAAGCGAGCGCCGCGGGGTCGATCTGTTCTTCGGGGTCGTCCGACATCAGCTCGTCAGCCAGCTCATCAGCGGGAAGGACAACAGCGCGCCGCAAGGCGGCGTTCCGGCTCCTTACCCGATTGCAGGCAAGATTTCTGACTATCTTCAACAGATAAGCCGACAGCGGCGCCGGCCGTGCCGGAGGGATCGAGTTCCATGCCGCCAGCAGCGCGTCGTTGAGTATCTCACCTGTGTCCTGTTCGTTGCCGCAGAGCCTGAAAGCAAGTCCCC
>JAGDBK010000100.1 GCA_017959065.1 Clostridia bacterium
GAGCCGCGGTAAGATTTCGTATGATACATCCAGACGGTTTTTCGAGGTCTGGACCCTCAAGGAGGCTTTTGTCAAAAACAGCGGAGAGGGGTTAGCCGGAATAAGGCGGATGGAACTGCAGTTTTCGGATACCGGGATGATTGCCGGGGGTCCTGACGGCTACGCGTTTTCCACCGACAGGAGCATATCAGGTTATACGACAGGAATATGTATCAGCCTTTGATACAGCCGTGGAATACAGCATTGTGTTATTACTGGATGAGCAGGACTCGAACTGAAGGGTCTTGCTCATCGGCGTTATGAGGCCAGGGCAGGGTGCTTCATGGCTGCAAACAGAAAACCGGCGCCGGTCGTGAAACCGGTGCCGGATGAAAGAATGATCTGAGTAAAGTGCCCGCATGCTTGAAAAACCCCTATGAAATGACCGGGATCAAGTGATCCCGAATATCAGTTGTTCAGGAGATTTCTGCAGTCTGATGCGGACGAAGTCAATGTGACAGGGAAGAGCGTTTCGCCGTTATTCACCTCAGCGGCCGTTACTGAAGTATGTTGGACGTGATGAAGTCGACGCCCCATGAAACGAGCTTTTCCGCCTCCTGCTTATCGTCTACAGTCCAGCAGTTGACCTTTATGCCGCTGGCGTGGAGCATCGAGACTCCTTCTTCGGTCAGGGCCGTGTAGTGGATGTCGATATCCATCCTCCTGGCTTTCAGCTTCGCTATCAGTTCTTCGTTGACATCGCAGTCGCAGAGGAACTGAATTTCAGCGTCCGGCTGGGCTTCTCTCAGCAGTTCAAGAGTATCATAATTGAATGAGATGAAAATCATATTCTCAAACGAGGTGTACTCTTTGGTCAGTCCGACGATATAGTCGAGCTCTTCTGGAGTGAAGTGGCTTTTGAGTTCAAGAACGCACTTCTTTCCGTATCTTTCGCATATGGACAGATATTCCTCCGGCACAGGGACTCTCAGGTGCGGAGCCGGCTTTCCGTCTGCGTCAAACAGAGATACCGATCTTATCTCGTCTAGGGTGTTCTCCGAGGTCTTGACCAGTTCCGGGGAGACTCTTTTTGTCGAGCCGTCATGAAGAAGGACCATATGGCCGTCAAAAGTCCTCCTCACATCGGTTTCTATTCCGAAATAGTCCCTGTTTGCAGCTGCGATGAAAGCGGCGCAGGTATTCTCGCGTTCGATGCCGCTCAATCCTCTGTGAGCTATCATAAGCGTGTTTTTTCTGTCAATCCTGATAGTATCCATTTAATCCGAATTCCTCCGAGTTTTTTGTACCGCACCGTCTAGTGCGGTACTATGTGACGTTCACGAGTGCGGATCACGAATCAAAGATTATTATATCACTTTTTTCCCATTTGTCCCAACTTTGAAAAAACGTCGCTTGTTAACAAAAGCTATACTGTATTAGTTTGTCGCTTAACTTCACATGAAAATAGCGCAGAATCATTCCACTGTTTTTTCAGCGATTTATTTTACAGAAATGTTGGATGAAATATCGAACATTTTCGTTCAGAGGGGTTTTATTATTTTTTCTGTACATCTAAATTAGGATAGTATTCAGTATTAACAGACTGTATCTTTCCGTTTTCGTCCCAAAAAAGTGTGAATTTATCGTGCCTTAAAAAAGGTCGTTAAGGATCGGGGCGATACTCATAATAATGAAATGATTGAATGCGATCATCTTTTCGGGATGACCGGAAGAGCGGAATTATTTATGGACTATTACTATATTATCCGTTCAGGAGATCATAGGGTCCACCGACACACCGGATTCCTGGAGCCTGTCGATTATCGTGTAGAAGTCGACGGAAGAGAGCCATTCCATAATATCATCCGATCTCCCGTCCGGTATCACCACTGTCCCCGCGGTATCGTACAGATCGGATCTGACAGATACGGAGAACAGTTCTTTTTCTCCGGAAACGGCCGAGATGTCAAACGTAGTGCTCCTGTCCGTGTTGTCCGCGGAAAAAACGGCGTTTACGGTGATCTTATCAAGTCCGATGCTTCCAAGCTGGTCGTTGATCAGCCTGAGGGTCTCGATCGTATACTTGCCTGTGATCACTCCCTGATGAAGCTTGTTTCCGTCAACGTCTTCAAAAGTGATCCGGAGTATTTCCTGAGTTCCTGTTTTAAACACCGTACTACCGTTTATCTTTGACCCTGATGAGATGTAATTCCCCTCTGCAGAGAAGAGAAGGGAACCTTGAGCCATCGCATTGAGCGCGAAGGCCGTCTTGCCTTCAGCGGAAGCTTTTCCGGCAATGATCTGAATGTTTTCTTTAATGATATTGACTTTTATTCCGGTTATCTTTCTGGAAGAATCTATCCATACGCGAAGATCCAGTGCGCCCTCGCTGCCGTACTGCTCCTTGTCTTTCCCGAATGATTCCCGAAGTTCGCTCATGTAGTCCGTGAAAGCTTTGTAAAAATCATCCGCGCTCTGATAATCAAACTCGTACGACCCGGTCGATCTGAACAGTTCAAAATTGTCCGTAATGTATTTCTTCAGGTCTTCGTTTGACTTGAGCTCGTCAATAAGAACTGTTCCTATGTCAAACAGATCATTGTAGCTTATGCTCATATCGATGACAGTTGCGGGCTGAACGATGCCGCTGATCTCGATCTCTTTGGTTTCCGATGATTCCGTGGCTTCGGGAAGCCCTTCGTATGCTTTCTCGGACAGAACAGGGATCAGTTTCTCGATCAGTTCACAAACGGATTTAAGGTCAGGAAGACTTACCGGTGCTTCATTATCTGCCTCATTCGTTATCACCAGACGTTCATCGACCAGCCCCGGCAGTTCGATGACCAGCTTCTTTGCGGGGTCTTTCAGATCCGAAATGTAAACATTTCCGCTTACGATTTCGCTGTCGTTCGTATATAAGGATATCTCAGCCTTAGCCGAGTCATTTTCCGATCTGACGAGGTCGAAAGACAGTTTCGCTTCCTCCAGACCGGGAATATCAACTAGATAACCTGGGACGGCTTTGATCACTGTTTTTCCGCCGTAAATCGATCCGAGAACGGTCTTGATCTCAGACAGGTTCTCTGAGGCGGAGCCGTCCTTGATGTCAAAAGTGTTCCGGAAGGCGTATCTCAGCTTTTCCTTCGGAGTCATACGGGAGAAGGAATCAAACAAGCTGCATGAATACATTGAGATCACTAAAGCGGCAAGGACCGCAAGAGCGACAATGCGTCTGATCTTTCTGCTGATTGTGCTGTCTTTCATAGATTAAACCGCTTCATGCCGTGCCCGATGTGAGGGGCCCGACTTTCGGCGCGACATAAAGCCGAACGCTTTATGTCGATCTCCTTTCGGCAAAGAATGGATTGAAACCCGGTGCTGGTCAAAGCTGTTTCTATCCGGTCATACCGGGGACATGAATCCCCGCTCATATTTTACAATATGCCGCGTTGACTTGTCAATCAGAAAGGATGAGGGGGCATAAATGAACAACAAATACCTGATCCAAGGACCGCGGGTAATTATACCGCGAGAGCTCCATGCAGAAAAAGAAAAGGCGACGCGGCGGAGATGTTCGGGAAATATCCGGAAAGGGCCGGCAGACCCCGGCAGACCGTCTGTGCGCAGGCGTTGTTCTCATAGAAAAAAAGAAAAGACGCGGGCATACCCGGCTGTTCCGGGTATGCCCGCATTGCATTCGTGAATGACCGTCAAACGATTCACCGGGCGTGCATGGATGTCAGAATAGTGCGCATCCGATCTTTTTGAAATATTCGGCGCGCTTGTGAAGATAATCCTCCGTGACGCCGAGCTTTTCCGCAAGGCAACTTATGCAGTAGAAACTTTTGGACCCGCGGTTGATGTATTTCTTCGTCAGGCCTACGTCTTCGCCGGTAAGCGTCCTGCCGCATTCCAGGCATCCTTCAGGTTTCCATTCCGCCATGGCTGTCAGATCTTCACCAGTTTGGCTCTGAATATCTTCATGCCGAACGGCGGAAAATCGGTGAACTTGCTGCTGAAATCGTATATGCCGAGGTGTTCTCCGGTAAGTATATCGGTGCAGTCGAACCCGTAGCCGCAGCTGGGGGAAAGACCCGCTTCGGTAAAGTCGGCGATGATATTCCAGTCCTTGTCAAGGAAGTTGAACACTCCGATCGCGTACTCATTGTTTGAAAGATGTCTGAGAAGCACCGTAACTCCGGGATAATTATGAACGACAAACGGAGGACGCACCTCAAGATCCTGGTCCAGGGCGATGAGCTCGCGGTTCGTGAGCAGCTTTACGGTATCCTCGTCGACGTTCCTTATGTCGCATCCGATCATAAGCGGCGAGGCGACAAAGCACCAGAGCGCGAAATGCATTGCATACTGCTCGGGCGTGCAGCCGCCCTCGGCGACATTGCCCTTGTTGTTCATGCCGCAGATCAGCATATCGATATCGTTGAAGCAGCCCGGTCCGCTGAAAGCGAACTTGTCTATCTGTGAAAGGAATATGTCTTTCGCGCTGTTGAAAGTGTCGAAAATATCACCGGTGGAACGGTAGAGTCCGGCTCCGGTGGATCTTATCCATTTTTCGACTTCTTCCTCACCCCAGTTGCAAGCGGAGAAGAGAATATCCCTGCCGGTCGCTTTAAGCGCCATGGACATGCGGTTGTAGAGGACTCTGCCCGGCATGTATGTTGGCTTGAAACAGTTGTCATACTTGAGGTAGTCAATGCCTATCTCGGCAAAATCTGCGGCATCGATGAATTCATAGTCGTAGCTGGCCGGATAGCACGCGCAGGTCAGGGTACCGTTGCATGAATACATGCCGAACTTCAGCCCTTTTGAGTGGATATAGTCGGCAAGCGCTTTCATTCCGCTCGGGAATTTTTCGGGGTCTGCGACGATATGTCCGCCTGCATCGCGTTTTCTCAGCGACCAGCAGTCATCTATAACAACGTATTCGTACCCTGCGGCGAGAAACCCTCTTTCGACCATCGCGTCTGCGGTCTCGCGGACGACGGCTTCATTGACGTCATGACCGATAGTGTTCCATGAATTCCAGCCCATAGGCGGTGTCTGTCTGTACATAACTATTCTCCGAAATTATATTATTTGAATTTATGTTATCATATGCCGAATCTGTTTGTCAAGACTCGCTGAGGACTCCGGCAATGCTCCGGAAACAAAGGATTCAGCGCACTTTTCTGCCGCGTATCTGGCGGGTCCGGTCCTCGCGCATACCCTGCGAAATGAAGATCTCCAGGCTGTCATCCGTCATCGTGATATTATAGTATTCCGTATGGGGACAGGACAAGAACCTGACGCAGATGACGATCTTTCCGTCTTCCAGCTTGTAGCAGGCTGCGGTCTCGATCTGTTCGGGGATGTCGTCGGGCATTATCGAAGTGATGATCGATGTCATTTCCCTGGCGAAGAAAGATGATCTGAGCCATTTTCCGCTTCCCGCGTTAAGGGTCAGCGTCTTTCCGTCCGTATCGCTGAACGTGACCGCGGCGATCCCATCGCCGACATGCACCCACGCGGCGGTGAAGTCCTTGCCGTTGGGCTCCAGATCGAAAACAGCGTCCGCGGTAAAATCATCCAGAGCCTTCTCATACGGGGCGTACGCATATTCATCATCTGTCCGTTTACCGTCACCGGAATCCGCGCTGTCAAGCAGATCCATACATGCATCGATCTCGGTCTGCATGTCGCCCGCAAGAGCCTGAACCGCGATCACCGCGTTGCGTTTCGGGAGGATCATTCCCAGCTGACCGAATGCGCCGTCCCCCCTGAAGCCGTCTCTGTAGTTCATCCAGAGCTGGTAGCCGTACCCGGCCGCCCAGTCCTCCGTCCCGTTGCCGACAGTGTCCGAGATAGGAGCGCTTGCCTCTTTTATCCAGTTTTCAGACAGGATCCTTCTTCCGTTGTAGATGCCGTTCGAAAGGTACATGAGCAGCACCTTTGAGATGTCGTCACTGGAAATGTGAAGTCCGGTGCCGCAAAGGCAGCTTCCGTCCTTGCATCTGCACCAGTGGACATTGCGGATGCCCATGGGGAAGAACAGATGTTCGCATGCGAATTCGAAGAAATCTCTTCCCGACGCTCTCGAGATGATGATCCCCATCAGGCATGTAGCGCCGGTGTTGTATTCAAAATGAGTCCCGGGCTCGAATTTCGGTTCGACAGAGAAGAACCCTCTTGCGGCGTCATCGGACTGAGACATCAGGGGCATGACGCAATGATCGTGTCCAGTGTTCATCGACAGGACATGCCTGATCTTCATCATTTTGAAATATCTGTTGTCGGTCTCGATCTCCGGGAAATACTTCAGAACTGGGTCTTCCGTCGATATCAGGCCCATGTCGGAAGCGATGCCGGCTACCGTGGAGGTGAACATCTTGCTCAGCGAATAGACCTCGGGAGTGTCGCTGCATGAATAAGGATCCTGTGCTATCCGGACAAGAAGTTCTCCGTCTTTGTGGATCTGAAGGGTGTGGATCTCGCAGTTCAGTTCTCTCGTCCTATCGAAAAACCTGTTGACCGCGTCAGAACTCAGTCTTGATGAAATAAATCTGTCCATAGTGGTGCATTCCTCCGTCATTTAACCGTTTCTACTTTAATTGTGCTTGTGTTTCCTGAATTGCCGTTTATCAGGCCTCCGGTCATTACCACGTTGTCGCCCGGCTTCAGCGGATAGACTTTCTCGGCTTCCTCCATAGACTTGAAGAAGACGATATCGAGCGAAGTGTATTCCTTGCTCAGAACAGGAGTCACGCCCCAGCTGAGATTGAGCTGTCTCCATGCGCGAGGACTCGTCGTAAGCCCGATTATGTCCGCGGGACAGCGGAACCGGCTGACCATCCGGACGGTTATTCCGGAAAGTGAATTGACCACGATGCATTTTGCGTTCACATCTATCGCCATGGCGCATGTCGCATGGGAGATGGCGTCGATGGTGTTCTTGATCTTGTATTCGGTGGTCGCGAACCATTTCCTGTAATCGATGTTCTCTTCTGTATAGCGCGCTATCTCCGCCATGTTCCTCACAGCAGCAACCGGGTATTTGCCGGCTGCGGTCTCTCCCGACAGCATGATCGCTGACGAGCCGTCGTAAACGGCGTTGGCTACGTCGGAGATCTCAGCTCTTGTGGGTCTGGGATTGTAGATCATGGATTCCAGCATCTCGGTCGCGGTTATCACACGCTTGCCCAGCAGTCTGCATTTGTGTATCAGAAGCTTCTGGATCGCGGGGACTTCAACGAACGGGATATCGACTCCGAGGTCTCCTCTGGCGACCATAATGCCGTCCGCTATCTCGCAGATCTCATCGATATTGTCAACGCCTGCGCGGTTCTCTATTTTGGCGATGATATCTATGGACTGTCCGCCGTTGCTGTTCATGAACTCGCGCAGTTCGGCGATATCTTTTTTTGACGAAACGAAGGACGCCGCCACGAAGTCGATGTCGTTGTCGATGCCGAAAAGAATGTCCGACCTGTCCGAATCGCTCAGATAGTCATGATCCAGCACCTTGTTCGGGAAATGCATGCTCTTCCTGTCAGATAATTCGCCGCCTGTGACTATTCTGCAAATGACCCTGTTTCCTTCGATCTTCTCGACGCTGAAGGCGACAAGACCGTTGTTGACCGTTATGGAATCCCCAGGCTTCAGTTCTTCGGGAAGCTGTTTATAACTGACGGAAACGATGGTATCGTCTCCCTCTATGTCATCTGTCGTGAAAGTAAAGCTTTCTCCGTCTTTCAGAGTCACTTTGCCGCCTTTGAATGTGCCTATCCTGTATTCTGGTCCCTTTGTGTCGAGCATGATCGGGATCGGCAGTCCGAGTTTTTCCCTGACTTTCTTGATCCGCTTTATCATTTCAAGATGGTCGGCATGGGAACCGTGCGAGAAATTCAGCCTTGCAACATTCATCCCTTCAAGACACATCTGGGTCAGGGTCTCTTCAGAATTGCAGGCCGGACCAATTGTACATATGATCTTTGTCTTTCTCATTGGCTTTCCTCCAAAATTACGAAACCTTTTCGCGGGTTCTGCTGAATGCTTTTGAATGAACTCATGATATGAGGTCTTCATCAGTAAATATATCATTTTTGAGTTTTCTTTTCAATAATCATTTTTCTGGAATTGCTATTGCTTTACGCCAGTGGTATAATAAAATTATCAAAAAACAGCAGTGGTAATTGCGTTTCACAGATCAGAGATCAATTGCTGTGAACGCTTTTCAAACTGCATAGCTGTCAGCAGAAAGGATGTACGCGAGATGTCTGAGAAAAAGTATTCACATGTTATGCTTATCGGAGTTGATGGAGCGGGAGGATATTTTAAAGTAGCCGATACTCCAAACTTTGACAGGATATTTGCAAATGGCGCCGTAACGTACGATGCGCTTGCCTCCAATCCTACTATAAGCGCGGAATGCTGGGGCGCGATGATACTTGGAGTCGGCCCTGAAGTTCACAAACTGACAAATGAAAATATCGAGGATCACAGTTATCCTCTGGATTCAAAATTCCCGTCCGTATTCCGCAGGATCAGGGAGAATTATCCGGATGCTGCGATTGGTTCATTCTGCTGCTGGAATTCGATAAACATAGGTCTTATCGAGGACGGAATCAATGTCGATCTGGGCCACGCCAGGGACGATGATATGGCACCCAAAATCTGCGAGTACATTAAAGAAAAAAAGCCCACATTCCTATTCGTTCAGTTTGACACCGTCGATGGCGCAGGTCACAATGAGGGCTACGGGTCAGAAAAATATCTGAAGAGGATCAGCGAGATCGACGTGCTTCTCGGAAACATTTACGCAGCAGTCGAGGATGCCGGAATAGCCGACGACACCCTGTTCATGGTGATAGCTGACCACGGCGGAGACGGCTGGGGCCACGGAGGATGGACGGATACCGAGAAATATGTCACTTTCGCGGCAGCGGGGAAAGACGTTGAGAAGGGCACCATTCCCGAAATGAATATCCGCGATTCCGCAGCCATCGTTCTTCACGCACTCGGCATCGACCTCCCGGAATTCGAGGAGGACGGCTGGACGTCCCAGATACCGGACGGGATCTGGCCCGAGACCGACGGCCATTACAGAGATATCTCCCATCTGACCGGCGCCGAGCCCAGGATCTCGAGAAAACAGCACCATTCGGAACCCGTCTGATCTTTTCAAATTCAAAAGCCTCTGTGGAATGAAACTCCACAGAGGCTTTTTCCATTGCATAAGTCGAAAATAGTCCTGATTGCCTATGCTTTGATCCTGCCGATGACAAGGCATACAGCAAATGCCGCGGCATCAGCCGCAACGATCGTGGATCCAACGGGAGTACCGGCCAGGATCGAAACGATCAGACCCGTCATCGCGCAGATGACTGAAAGGACCGCGGACATTACAGTCACCATTTTGAAACTTTTGCAGACTCTCATTGCAGAGAGGGAGGGAAAGATGATGAGCGCGGATATCAAAAGCGAACCGACAAGGTTCATTGCAAGAACGATTATCACCGCCGTGGTTATGGCAATGAGCGTATTGTAAACGCCTACCCTTATGCCGGAAGCTTTTGAAAACGACTCGTCGAATGTGACCGCGAAGATCTTGTTGTAGAAAAAAACGAAGAAAAGGATGACGGCGACCGACAGAGAGATGCATATCCACACGTCGGAAGCGGAAAGAGTCAGAATGGACTGTGAACCGAAAAGAGTGGAACATACATCCCCGGAGAGGTTGGAAGACGTCGAAAACACATTCATGATGAGATATCCGAACGCAAGGGCTCCGACGGAGATCATGGCGACTGCAGCGTCTCCCTTGATCTTCGTGTTCTGACCGGTGCGAAGAAGCAGGACAGCGCACAGGACGGTTATCGGAAGTATTATGACCATATTGTCGACTAGATTCAGAACGGTGGCGATAGCCATCGCTCCGAAAGCGACATGGGAAAGTCCGTCGCCGATAAAGGAAAACCTCTTCAGCACGAGCGTCACGCCGAGAAGAGCAGAGCAGAGCGCTATCAGTACTCCGACGATAAGTGCCTTCTGAACAAAAGGATACTGAAGATATTCGAAAAGTGTCTTAATCATTTTGCCGAGCTCCATTTTGAAGTGTCGCTGTTCAGGTATTCGTCCCTGGTCCCGAAGAACAGTTTCTCGCCGATATGAATGATATGACTGGCGTATCTGGTTGCGGCGGCTATGTCATGAGAGATCATGACGACGGTGATCCCGTCTCTGTTCAGAGATTCGACCAGAGCGTACATTTCCTCCATGATCACCGGATCGAGACCGGACACCGGTTCGTCAAGTATCAAAAGATCGCCTTCGGTGCAGAGAGCCCTGGCCAGCAGCACCCTCTGCTGCTGGCCGCCGGACAGGTCACGGTAACTGCTTTTGATCAGACTCTCCAGCTCCATGCGTCTGATGCATTCATTGGCCACTTTCCTGTCCTCGCTACTGTAGAATGGCCGAAGTCCGCGTTTCTTCTGTCTTCCCGAGAGCACTATCTCCCACACGGTCGCGGGGAAGTCTTTCTGGATGTTTGACTGCTGCGGAAGATATCCGATACCTTTGCGGGTGAGACCGTCTTCGTATTCAATTTTTCCCGAAACGGGAGGCTGGAGCTTCAGAAGCGTCTTGATAAGAGTCGTCTTGCCGGAACCGTTTTCACCGACGATATAAAGATAGTCTCCTCTTTCGACTTTGAAGCTCAGATTTCGTATTATTATTTTCGACTCATATCCCAGAGTCAGGTCGGAAACTGTTATTAGAGGCATGGTTCGGGCGTTCCGCGCTGACAGACCGCCAGGCCGGCAGCGCTTGTCCTCCTTCGGTTGATCGTGTTGGATATGGTTTAAGGGACCGGCACGGTCCTATCTGCATTTTTCGCAGATTCCGTAAAAAACCGTCCGCATCGGGTTCAGCTTGAAATGATGCTCGTTCATCAGATGCTCCTGGATCTCGTTCAGTTCATCACAGTGAAGATGGATGAGAGAACCGCATTTTTCACATTTGCAGTGGAAGCATGTGCCTGAATTGTCATGGTTCTCTGTACCGATGTACTCAAAACACGCCGGACTTCCCGGAGCGGTGCTGTATTTCCCGATCACGCCCTCGTCCACCAGCTTTTCTAGCTGGCGGTAGACAGTGGAAAGGCCTATCGATTCGCCCCTGGATCTGAAATAATCGCAAACGTCCGGAGCCGTGAAGTGGATGCCCGGATTGTTTTTCAGGTGTTCGATCAGCATGGCATGCTGACGGGTGTTGTATCTGCTTTTTTCTGACATAATGGATACCTCTGAAAGCAAAAATGAAAATGATTTTTATTTTCATATTTATGATAGCACCTGAAAGCGATGTTTGTCAAGAGACATATAAATAAACCTTAGCAGATAAAGTCTATATATCATATTTTTATCTGTAAAACATCCGGGTTTACGATAGTTTGTCTTACATCAGAGTTTTTTCATGCGTTTATTCTGTAAAATATATCTACCTCACTATACTCGTGCGAATTTTCATGCGTATTCACTAACTTCTGGGAAATTCAACTTGACATGTTTTAGTTAGCAATTTATAATACGAATAAGGTTACACTTACTTTTTTGGGCTTTTTCATAAATAAATCTGTCCATGAAAAAATATGCCCACGAAAGAATAAATATCCGTGGTTAATAATCAAATCTTTCATAATTATTTTTGATTAAGGTTATGTTGATTATTTCTGAAACTCCAAAGATCATAGCAGACATTGATACTGCTTTTTTTCTTTCGGTTCTGCGTAAGAGGTCAGATTATGTTATGCTTTGTATTCATCAGAAAATAATTATGGCCAAAAAAATGTCCTCAGTGTGGACACCCAGGTATGACGGTTGCGGAAGCTATAGATTTAGGTCATGAGTTTCCTGATGGAACATCGATGTCTGCATGGTATTGTGATCATTGCGGTAATATCTATTATTGATTCCCGGTTAGTTTCTGTATCTTGTTTTTATAATCAACTTTATAAAATGACCCTTTGCAAACTGCCAAAGGGTCATTTTATTACAGTAGAAGTAGTCAACAAAACTGGATACGATTTTCATTATTTGGGACTTTTAGAAAATGTGTTTAGTCACTCCTTGCCGCCGTCCTTGACATCGTTAAGAGAATCGTTAGACAGACTATTCCAACGTCGATGAACCCATGAGAAGATCTGAACTCTCCCGGCGCCTTCGATGAATACAGTATAGCGATTCTCTCCGGCTGGATGTCAAGAGCAAGCCGTCTCCGGCGGTGGCTGGTTATTGCCTCTGGCTCCGAATCTTTGAGCAGATCAGGTGGTGGTTGTAGTGCATTCGCGGAATTGTCTGGGAGTCAGATAACCCAGTGAATACGCCGGACGTTGTTTGTTGAAAAAAGACAATGTAGTCATCGACTTCTTCCTCTACGGGTCTCTCTCCGGCTACGTGGAAATCTGTTAAAAGCTCTGCTTTGATCCAGCCGTTGATGGCCTCCATCGCCGCATTGTCTGTCGGTGTCCCAGCCATGGACACGGATCGTGTGATTCCGTACATCGGCAGAAGGTCATTGTATGCTTTGGAAGTGTAGACCGCTTCTTGATCCAAATGAGGAACCATTCGGTATTCCGGATGCAAATTTCGGATCTCGATGACATCTTCCATTCCACTGATGATGTCATCCTGTCTCCGCGTTTTGCTGACAGAGAATGACTGACGAATTCATCATTCCAAAGATCCATGTACAAAGTCAGCTTATAGTAGACTCCTTTCACAAAGAAGGCTGTCATATTGCTCACAATGCACTGGTACTGTCCGTCGATTTGCATCTCCGACAGTAACAGATTTGGAAATACCCGCGCAGGATCACCTGTCTTTTTGTTATAATGCTTGGATTTTTTCCGGCAGTTATGCTGCATTTATGAGCGTACGGGTCTGACATCACCGATCCGGTGTCAAGGCGTATTTTGGCATTCAGCCAACGGTATCCGTGTAAGGGATACTTCCTATGTTATTCCTAGAACAGTATGATGTTGTTCACGAAGTTCTTTTCCCGTTCCGAAGAATTTGACAAATGCTTTTTTCTGTAATAGAAGCTGCTTCTATGTATCCCTATAACCTCGCAGAGACACTTCACTGGAAACTCCCCGGACAGTTCCATGATTACTTGATATTCTTGCTGTCGTATGATCACCGAACCATCCTCTTTCACCTCGTACCCTTTTTTTAGCCGAGCCTCCGTTACCCGAGCCTTCACAAGCTCATAAATAAGTTCCCCTTTAGTCATTGGATTCCAATTCTTCCATGCCCATAGAAGGCTTCTACGATGTTTTTATTAATACACTTTTCCGGTTTATCCGAGTTTGGAGAGTAATACATGCCAAAAAATAACTTGCACCGTTCGAAGCTTGACCTTACCATCTCACAAATCATAAATAACTTTTGCTACGCTACAAAAATGATGATGAAAATATATCCTTCTAAATTTTTCTGTCAGTCATTTTTCTGGATAATGGCAAATCTTCTTGGCTTTTATTCACAAACATACATGTTGAGGTATGTGGTGAACGGTGTACAAGAAGGGGAAAATATAAGAATTATCCTTTTGTATGTTTTTTTTATGATAATAATCAGCCTTGTGATAGGTAGCGCACGTGCAGTTTACGATCATATTTTATCGCCAATAATCGACCAAAGGTGCGAACGCCGATTGAACCTTGAAATATACCGACGATCTATCGAAATTGATTTGGAGAATTATGAAAATCCAGAGTCTTTTGATATATATGATCGTGCTGTTACAAATGGTGCTGATGCAATCAGTTATGTGATAGATTGTATTGGAGGAGCAATATCTACATTACTCGGGATATCAATGGAAGCATATCTTCTATTCGAGATCGATCCCATTCTCTTTTTATTTTCCGTTGTTCCTTGGCTGTTCAGTCCACTTCAAATGATGATAAAAAAGGAGCAGTACGAATATGACATAGAAGTACGGAAAATCAACCGTCGGAAGGATTATACGCGACGCACTTTTTTTCAGGCCGAATTCGCTAAAGAAATGCGTCTAACAAATTTGCCAAAAGTTATGCAGCACCGCTTTACGAACTCCATAAAAGATTATCTCAATCTTGTAAAAACCAAGGGGTTATGCATAGCACTTTTGACAGAAGTAACCTCAATAGGTCGAGCTATTCTCTCTGCCAGACTTGCACAAATTTATTCGGTTTTCCAAACGCTGGTGACTGGCACAATGATGTATGGCGACTGTCTTGTTGCAATGAGAACCGTCAATAGTTTTTCTCAATCTGGTTCAAATATTATTACCATATTTACGGATATATACAGTATTGCTCTAAATATCCGTGATTTCCGCTATTTCATGGAAAATGAGCCAAAAGTCTCCTCTAATCCAGACGGACTAGAGCCGGTGGCAGGAAATATTGAATTTAAAAATGTTTCATTCCGTTATGACGGAGCAAACTTTGATGCGCTTAAAAATGTCAATATGAAAATCCGTCAGGGTGAACATGTAGCAATCGTAGGATGTAATGGAGCAGGTAAAACTACTCTAATAAAACTTCTCATGCGATTATACGAACCAACTGTCGGCGAAATATGTGTGGATGAAAACAATATACGTTCATATAAACTCAAAGATTACCGTCGTACATACGGTGTTGTATTTCAAGATTTTAAGCAAATGGCATGTACCGTTGCAGAAAATGTTCTAGGGAGACCATATTGTGATTCCGATGAAAAAACAGTCTGGGATGCGCTAAAAAAAGCAGGGATTTCGGATGTGATATCAAAGCTTCCTAAGGGAATTCAAACAGTAATGACAAAAGAATTTGATAATGACGGACTTATACTTTCGGGTGGTCAGTCTCAAAAACTTGCTATAGCCTCAATATACGCGCGGAATGTTGATACGGTAATTCTCGATGAACCCTCTTCCGAACTTGATCCATTTGCAGAAAATCAAATGTATGAAAACATGCTCGCAGCAAGTGTCGGAAAGACGGTGATATTCATTTCTCACCGTCTGTCAGCGTGTGTAAGTGCAGATAGGGTTTTTTATATGGAAGGCGGAACGATAACGGAGACAGGTACACATGAGGAACTTATGAAACTATGTGGAAAATATGCCGAAATGTTCCGTATACAATCAGAAAACTATACCGATAATTAAAATGGGGATTGGCTAGTTATGCGTAAAAGAAAAGATGTGGCGTCTATAGGACATATTCTGCAAAACTACAAATACTCTTTCAAATTCATGTGGAAGTATTCCAAAATCTATTTAATCCTGTCTTTTTTTAGCTCGATTTTGGGCGGTCTGTTTCCTTCTCTTCAGTTAATTCTGACAAGCAGATTGTTCAATATACTGGAAAAAGGCTGTCCCTTTGATGAAGCTCTGACTGTAATAATAATCATGACAGTATGCGCATGTACTTACGTATTGTTAATGAGATTATACTCCGGAATATTAGTTCCAAGATTTTCACAGTCAATTCATCTGAAAGTACAGAGCATTCTTTTTGGAAAGGTCCGTCGTCTGGAATTAGCAAAATATGATGACCCCGAATTTTATAACGGATTTGTTCTAGCAATGCAGAATGCCGATTCTTATGCTACTGCTGCAATGACCGCGTTGAATAATCTGTTTTCATGTGTTTTGTCAGTAGTAACAACCCTCGGAATTGTTATCTATATTGATTTAGTTGCAATGTTAATTATGTTTGCAAGTGCAATAATGGCAATGATTATCGATGCAAACATGAAAAAAATCGAATTTAAAAAGCAACTTGATATTACTCCAATAGGACGAAGAAAAGAATACATTGACCGTGTGCACAAGCGCGCTGATTTTGCAAAGGAATTGCGATTATCCGACTTGGGTGAAATACTCAAACAGGATTACGAAGATAACACAGCGGACTTTCTCTCACTTATTAAGCGCTATGGGAAAAAGACTGCGATACTAGGGATTCTTGATGGCTTTAATATAAACGTAATTTATTTGATAACTATTGCGTGGACGATTTATAGAATGGTAGTTATAGGGAGTGTTTCTCTCGGCGGGTTTACGATCATTGTTACTTCATGCACAAATTTCAAGGGTAGTTTAGTTAGACTAGTCAAACTGTTGACCGGCATTTCGAAACAAAGCATGCAAATCGATAAGGTGCGATCATTCTTAGAATACGAGCCAGAGGA
The DNA here is from genome assembly GCA_017959065.1 of Clostridia bacterium. Lineage (GTDB taxonomy): Bacteria > Bacillota > Clostridia > Oscillospirales > CAG-272 > RGIG2161. The sequence goes on from JAGDBK010000100.1 coordinate 16,203, forward strand.
ACGCAGAGGTTCACTTCCAGCACCCAGGTTTGAAAGCATTGAGTACAAAAATGTTTCATTCGGATATAATCCGGACAAAGCGATTCTGCACGGAATCAATTTAAAAATATGTAAAGGTGATAAAATTGCCATCGTAGGGTATAACGGCGCTGGGAAAAGCACGTTCATTAAACTTCTTATGCGTTTATACGAACCAACAGAAGGAAGCATAATTTATAATGGCAGAGATTACAGAGAGTATGAAATGGATTCCTATCGGTCAAATATAGGGGCAGTGTTTCAGGATTTCAAGATATTTGCTACCACAGTCGGGGAAAATGTACTCGGAGATGAGTGTACTGAAAAAGATATTAAAACTGTCGAAAGTGCACTGCACTATGTTGCTTTTGATGAGAAATTGGCTTCATTGCCAAACGGAATAGACACAATTCTAACACGAGAATTCGATGAAGATGGAACAGAACTGTCCGGAGGAGAATCTCAGAAAATTGCCATCGCTAGAGTTTTTGCCAGACCCTATGATTTGATTGTAATGGACGAACCCTCATCGGCTCTCGATCCAATTGCAGAGTATTCGCTTAATAAACATATCGCTGAATATGCCAATGACAAAACTGTTATTTTTATTTCGCACCGCCTCTCTACCACCCGCCATGCAGATCGGATATACATGTTTGAGGACGGGCGCATTATTGAAACTGGCACGCATGAAGAGTTAATATCACTAGACGGTAAATATGCAGAAATGTTCAAGATTCAAGCTGAAAAATATATTGTCCAATGAATTATATGGGATGAAAAAACGAATCAGATAGTTTTTTTGTAATAGTAACGCCACAAAGGATGGATGCCTGGATAAGCGCAGGACATATACAGAAAAGAGACTCTATAGAAAAGATGTTTCGCGCAATGATGGCTTGGTTTCAGCTGTGGCTACACGTGACTGGATTGAGGAAGAAAAATCTGACAAATACAGGCAGGATGCTTTTTTAGTCAGTGAGAAGAAAAAACTGTACTATGACAGAGAGAAGCAGATGGCTGAGCTATTTTATCAAAATCGTCAGAGTATACTCACGGATGGATACCCTTGCCAAGTATTTTTCAAAAAATGGATGTAACAAAATCAGTTACATCCGCTCGATATGTATAAGGCTATGATGACCTTTGACTCATATCCCAGAGTCAGGTCTGATACTGTTATGAGCGGCATTGTTTGGACGTCGCGTGCTGGAAGCCGGGAGACCGGCCGGTCACGCTTGTCCTCCGTCGGATGATTCGCGCAGAGTAGGGTTATCGGAAAAAGCTGCGTCATATCTGCATTTTTCGCAGATGCCGTAAAAAACGGTCCGCATCGGGTTCAGCTTGAAATGATGCTCGTTAAGAAGGTGATCCTGGATCTCTTTCAGTTCATCGCAGTGAAGATGGATCAGCGAGCCGCATTTTTCGCATTTGCAATGAAAGCATGTGTCTGATCTCTCATGGCTTTCGGTTCCGATGTACTCAAAGCATGCGGGGCTTCCCGGTGCGGTGCTGTATTTTCCGATCACGCCTTCGTTAACCAGTTTTTCCAACTGGCGGTATACTGTGGAAAGGCCTATCGATTCGCCTTTGGACCTGAAATAATCGCAAACGTCCAAAGCGGTAAAGTGGGTGCCCGGATTATTCTTCAGATGTTCGATCAGCATGGCATGCTGACGAGTATTGTATCTGACTTTTTCCGACATGATGAATACCTCTGCAAAAACAAAATGAAAATGATTTTCATTTTCATATCTATGATAGCACCGGACAGTGATGTTTGTCAAGAGATAGAAAAAGAAACCTCAGGGAACTTAATCGCCGGACGTGGTCATATGACATCATCGCAAAGAAAAACAGCCGCCTGACAAGGCGGCTCCGGAATCAGAACACTTCAAGGATACCGCAGCGCGGCACTTCGAATTCATAAATACCGGGGTTGACCTCCTGCTCGGATTCTTTGACTGTCTGCCCGGTGCAGTCGGTTATCCGGATCCTTTTTCTGCCTTTCGATTTCTCGAATCTTAAATACAGCCGGTCTTTGTCGGTGGCATTTATATGAAAGACGGAGAGGTCGTCTGTAACGGTGAGGACGGGATTGGAAAAGGAAACAGCTATGATCTCGCCGTTAAGGACCGAACGCACCTGGCTGTAAAGCCCTTCCGGGTTGTCCGAGGAAAGATCGCCGTCGAGAAGGGTCTCGCGGTGATCGTTCCAGAAACGCAGATAGAAGGCAAGCATGCGACGGTGCGACTCGGGGATCCTGTCCAAAAGAACAGATATCTGCGGGACCAGGAACAGCGTGGTGATCACCTGATATGCGGCCGCCTCGACCGGCGAGTCCCTGTGCCACATGAGCATGTCGGAGTGGACCGCAGACGACCCGAGGGAGTATCTGAGCTCGATCCCGGCTACATGATTGCGGATGGAATCGCAGGCGCAGTCTCCGACGCGGATCATATTTCCGTATCTTCTGAGCACCGGACCGAAATAGCTCTGACGGAATTCTATAAGAAATTCCGGATTTACGGCGCGAAGGCCAGCGGTCACATCCGAGAGGAGCCTGTCAACGCCTTCCTCAAGAGAAACGGTGTCTCTTCTGGCGTCAAACCCGGGAGTGTCTTCCGAAAGCCAGAACGAATCGATGAAATCCAGTTTGACCCCGTCGATCCCCCATTCCTTTGCGGCTCTGACATATGTTTCCGTCAGATACCGGCGGACTTCGGGAAAACGCGGATCCAGACTGGGAGACTCTGTATTGCCGGGGTTGAGCAGCATGGTCTTGAACCGTTCGTACGATTTTGCGGCGGTACCCATGAACGGAACGCTGTACCAGAGTATGAACTTCATTCCCACAGCGTGCACCCTGTCAACGAATTCCTTCATGTCGGGCACCTTGGACGGTGCGGGATCCCAGTCTCCGCAGCGGTTATACCCGACAGCGGGTCCGTCGAACTGCCATCCGTCGTCCACGATCACACTTTCCATTCCGTATGTCTTTGCCAGCGCACACTGACGTATTATCTCCTCGACGTTCACATCGCGGTGAAAAGAATACCAGGTCGAGTATACCGGCCGTCTGGCGGCATCGGGAGTGTAGGCGCTGCGGTAGCCGCAGAATTCGACCCAGAACCGCTCAAGTGTCTTTCGCGCTTCATCGAACCTGCAGTCCCTGAAATCAAGATAAAGTACGGTTTTGTATGAGCGCCTCGCCGAGACCGGACTTGTAAACAGTCTGACGGAGCACACGACTTCGGCGGTGTTTTCATTTATTCCGGTCGCTATGATGCACGGAGTCATGGCATCGGACAATGAAATAGTCAGCCGGTTCCTGCCGTCAGCGGAGATCAGCTGATGGAGAGGGGCGCCCGAGACAAGGCAGGACCCTGTCTGACGCATGCCCCAGGTCACCCCCAGGGTCTTGTCGTACAGGGATGACATATAGTCTGCCGAATAGATATCCGTGCAGGGTATCGAGAACCTGATCTCCAGAGGGGCCGGGACCGTCCCGTCCGGGAATGTCACCTCCACATCCACGAGAGTTATGTCCTGGTATTTTCGGTTTGGATGCTCGCTCAGCTTAACGGAATCGGAATTTCCATGATCTGGAATCGAAAAATTCACTTTAATTCTCCTCGACAGCAGAAGTGTACGGCGATACGAAAACCGCCGGCGTGTTTGAAGGTAATTCAAAAGAGACATAAAAGAGCCGTCTGTATCAAATAAAGAAACCTCTCTTGCCGCGAAAGGTAAAAGAGGTTTCTATATTGGTGGGGGAAGGTGGATTCGGACCACCGAAGTCAGTGACAACAGATTTACAGTCTGCCCCCTTTGGCCGCTCGGGAATTCCCCCAGAATCATATTTGATTCAACGGGGATTATACTACCATATCCAAGCGGATTTGTCAACAAATAATTTTTCTTTTTTCAATTTCATTATGAAATCATCGTGATACTGCGGCTGCTGACGGATTCTGCAAAATGATGATAAAGAGTTAACACCAGTTAGAGTTTTTTTGGTATAATATAGCAGAGGATTTTCTGGGAGATCCTGTCTTCATTTACACAAATGGTTTGGTAAAAGATATGATAAGAGTGATTGCGGTCGTAGGCCCAACCGCAAGCGGTAAGTCCCGGCTTGCACTGGAGCTGGCCAAACAGTATGGCGGTGAGATCGTGTCCTGTGACTCCATGCAGATTTATGAAGGGATGGACATCGGTACCGCGAAACCTTCCGCAGAGGAAAGGAAATCGGTCCCCCATCATATGCTGGACATAATCCGTCCCGACAGGGAGTACTCATGCTCGGATTACGCCAGAGATGCCTCGGAAATCATCTCGCAGATAGAATCCAGGGGCAACATTCCCCTGATATGCGGAGGCACCGGTCTTTATCTCGACGCTCTTATCCATGGAACAGGCACCGGCGAAATTAACGTCGATCCCGAGTTCAGACTGAAGATGGAACAGACTTCCCTTATGCCGGAAGGGAAGGATATCCTTTACAGAATGCTTTCCGAAACAGATCCCGGGGCGGCGGAGACCATACACAAAAACAATGTTAAAAGGGTGATCCGGGCGCTTGAGATCAATCACGCCACGGGGATGACAAAAGAGGAATGGGATAAAAGATCTATTTCCCGGGAGACCGGATTCAATACGCTCGTCATAGGTCTGTGCTTCCATGACAGGAACACTTTATACCGTTTGATCGAGTCACGTGTTGACGGGATGATCGGTGACGGTCTGATAGATGAAGTGCGTGATCTTATGAAAGACGACGGCTTTTCCGCTTCAAAGACCGCGTCCCAGGCGATTGGGTATAAAGAGTTGATTCCTTATATCCACGGCGAATGCGGTCTGGCTGAAGCGGTCGGCGCTGTCAAGACCGCAACCCGGCAGTATGCCAAAAGACAGATGACCTGGTTTTCAAGGAACGCGGATATTAGGTGGCTGTTCCGGGACAGCGTAGACGGTGCGCCCGTTCCGTTCGAAGAGACGGTCGGTTCCGCGTGCAGGATGGTGGACGGGTTTCTGGCCTAGATCGGAGTGGCTTGGATTTTTAAGAGAGGAGAGTGAACGCTGGTGGATGTCAAATACCTGAAAAGGGTCCTGATAGCAGTGCTGACGGCGGCCGTCAGCGTCGGAATAGTGGCATATCTCATCTATCACGCCACTCTCTCATACAGGCAGAGGATAACGACGGTACCCGCTTCGTACATCACCGAGCAGGAATCGCTTAGCGCGGAAGGTTATATTTTCAGAGACGAGATCGTTTTCACCTCGGAGAAGAACGTTGCGGTCGGCGAGTTGTTCGACGACGGGGACAAGGTGCCTGTCGGAAGCACGATGTTTGATATCTATTCCTCGGAAAACGAACTTGAGATCTCGTACAGGATAGAGCAGATCGACCAGAGGATAGAACTTCTCACGGAAAGCAGTTCCGTGGGAAAGAACTCGGATGTCGCTCAGATCGCCAACAATGTGTTCCAGTCGGTATCGGAAGCCAGAAACATGATTGCGGAGAACAATGTCTCTCAGGCGATATCCGGCAGAGACCAGCTTCTGGTCCAGATCAACAGACTTCAGCTTCTTACCGGGGCATCAAGCGGATTTGAGGACAGGATAAGGACGCTGGAAAGAGAGAAGACCGCTCTCAAGGCCTCTCTCGGAGACGTGGTGTCTTCTGTCACCGCCCCTCAGAGCGGGTACTATTTTTCCGATGTCGACGGGGGCGAGCAGCTGTTTACGCTTGAGGCGCTTGACGAGATCACTCCCGAGTCGTTCGACAGCCTGGTTTCCCGGTACAAAAACACTTCGGCCGGTCCGGACTGCATCTGCAAACTTGCCACTGACTACAAGTGGTATCTGGTAGTCAAGACCACCCAGACGGAAAGCGAGAATTTCACGGTCGGCAGATACTATCCCGTGCTGTTTGAGGACAGTTCAGGAATAACCATGTCCATCAGGCTGACGCAGATCATTGACGCAAAAATGACTGACAGCTCGCTCCTTGTCTTTTTCTGTTCCGAGAGCCCGAAAGAATTCGATTTCGTTAGGAATCAGAAAATACGGATACTTACCAAGGAGTATTCAGGGTACAGGGTGCCGAGAAACGCCCTGAGGATGCTCGACGACGGCGAGATAGGCGTTTATGTCCTGAGCGGCTCGGTCGTGAATTTCAGGAAGATCAACGTGTGTTTCGAAAATGACGCATACCTTATTTCCGCCGATCCCGAACCGGATGCCGAAGGCAGTTATCTTAAGCAGAACGAGAATATCATCATACAGGGAAAAGGACTGTATGACGGCAGAATAATCGGTGAATGAGATGAGAGATTTTTCATATCTGGACAGAAATTTCAGGGAGATACGCGACAGGATAGGAAAAGCCGCCGGACAGTCAGGGACCGATCCGGACGGAATAAGACTCGTCGGGGTGACGAAGACCGTTGACGTCGACACGATAAACTACGCTGTAGAGCATCTCGGACTTACCGAGATCGGTGAGAACCGTGTCCAGAGCCTTCTTGAAAAGTATGACAGGATAAAGGACCGTGAAAGGATCAAGATACATTTCATCGGTTCTCTGCAGACCAACAAGGTCAAGTATATAATCGACAAGGTCGATCTTATTCAGTCGCTTGACAGTCTGAAACTCGCCTGTGAAATAGACAGACAGGCTGAAAAGCACGGCAGGATTATGGATGTCCTCATCGAAGTCAATTCCGGCCGAGAGCCCAATAAAGGCGGGATAATGCCGGAGTCGGTGGAGGAGTTCACCGACGAGGTCCTCAAGTTCAAGAACATAAGGCTGTGCGGTCTTATGACGATAGGACCGGTTTGCGAGGAACTGAGCGATCTGAAGAAGTTTTTTGTCGAAACTTACAGAACTTTTATTGACATTTCAACAAAAAAGATACATAATATAGACAGGCCTATTATGTCCATGGGCATGAGCCGCGGATTCGAGTATGCCATAGAGAGCGGTTCGAACATGGTCCGGATAGGAAGTGCTCTGTTCAGAGAATGACCGCTCATTTTCGCAGGTAACACTACCATAAAATTTTCATGGAGGTTTCGTAAGCAGTATGGGATGGGTAGATAAGATAAAGAGAATGACTGGAAACGATGTCACGGACGACTACGACGAGAACGACAACTATTACAACAATTCGTTCGGAGACGAAGGGTATGACGGTGCAAACGATTACGGCGCTGTACCTCAGGATACTCAGGCGGATCAGAACGGCAGTTATTCCTCCAGCGGTATCGGCATGGGCTCATCCATCAGCAGCATGGGTGGCGCAGCTATCGAGCTGAAGGTCGTAAAACCCGAAAAATTCGAGAGCGTTCCCCAGATCGCAGATCATCTTCTCAACAAGCGCACGGTCGTATTGAACCTTGAGGCGACCAACAAAGAGACCGCACGCCGTCTTATCGATTTCCTCAGCGGTGTTGCCTATTCCATCGACGGACAACTGAAGCGCATCGCGAACAACGCGTATGTTATCACGCCGAGCAATGTCGATGTTTCGGGCGAACAGCTCAAAGAGAAAAAGAAGGCCAAGGAAGAGGACGCTTCTCCCGCGGGCGATTACTACACCGATCTTTGATCCTGATAATTTAATAGATAACATGAAAGATTTGAGTCCAGCTGCTTAAAAGCAGCTGACTCAGTCTTTTGCGTTAATGACCTGTCAGAACCTAATCAGTCCGCTGTTTGCCGGACGGAACGGAATGGTAAAGTGGTATTTGTTTATGTAGTCAAACAGCTGGTACACATAATTCTTATCGTACTGGAGTTTGCCATGCTGGCGAGGGCGGTTATGTCTTGGCTGCCTGTCGGGGGCGAGGGCAGGATCGCTGAATTTCTATACATGATTACCGAGCCGGTCATTGTGCCGGCGCGTCGTCTTTTATCACGCTTTGATTCTCTGAGCGGGCTGCCTCTGGACATCCCGTTTTTTGTGACATTCGTCATAATCAGCCTGCTGTCGGCTTTTATCTGAAGATATGCTGGACGAGGAAACAAGATCCCTGATCCTGCGTGCTTACGGGGCGGTAAGCAGGGGCGCGTCATCAGACGGTCACTTCTACAACGAGAGGGAACAGTATCTCATAGGCAGCCATCTGGATAAGAACGGTCTGGCCGGCAGATATGTTTTTTTCGGAGGTTATGAAAGCGCGGAGAGGAAAATGCTCTTTGCACTTCCGGGTTACTGTCCGGATATCTGCGAAGATTCGGAAGAGTATGTAATGTCTCTTCTGGAAGACACTTTCCTGTCGATGATCGCTATTCTCAGGATAACAGGAAGCGGGTACCGCGAACTCGGTCACCGGGATTATCTGGGTTCGCTTTTAGGGCTCGGGCTCGAAAGATTCGTTATCGGAGATATCCTTGTACGATCTGAATGCAGCTCAGCCGTATTTTTTTGTTCAAGAAAGATATCCGGTTTCATCACGGATCAGCTTGAGACCGTCGGCTCCGACAGGGTCAGCGTTAGCGCCGTTGAGGACATCAGCGGATTTGAACCGGAAAACAGGTTCGTCCGGGTCCTCGGAACGGTAGCTTCAAACCGGGCCGACAGCGTTGTCTCGTCTCTGACGGGGATGTCGAGGGATGAGGCCAAGAAGGCGATTTCAGACGGGAACGTCGAAGTCAACTATGAAAAAGTCATTAAAGCCGAAACGGATGTCGCGCCCGGGGATACAGTCTCGGTACGCGGCAAAGGGAAATACATAATAAGAGATATCAGCGGCACGACGCGAAAAGGCCGGATCAGACTTGCGGCGGACAGATATGTCTGATATGTCTTTTACGATCTGAAGATCCCGCGTGCGCCGGACCGTTTTTACAGCCAATTATATTTTTACGAGGAGTCAACTTATGCCTAAGGATTATAAGGACACTTTGAATCTGCCTTCGACGGCCTTTTCTATGCGCGCGAACCTTCCGCAGCGCGAGCCGGGGATTCTTGAGGGTTGGAACGAACTTGATCTTTACGGAGAAATGCTGAAGAAAGCTGAAGGAAAGCCGCTTTTCGTGCTTCATGACGGCCCTCCTTTCTCCAACGGAAACATCCACATGGGCCATGTTCTCAATAAGATCCTCAAGGATTTCATAAACAAATACAAGGCCATGACGGGTTACAGAGTGCCTTTCGTTCCCGGATGGGACAATCACGGCATGCCTATCGAGAGCGCGATCATCAAGCAGAACAAGCTCGACAGGAAGAAGATGTCCATCCCGGAATTCAGAAATGCATGTCATGACTTCGCCCAGAATTTCATAGATCTTCAGCGCGAATCATTTGAAAGGCTCGGTGTAGTTGCCGACTGGAAGCACCCGTACGTCACCATGGCTCCGAGCTTTGAGGCCCGCGAAGTCAAGGTGTTCGGCGAGATGTACAGGAACGGATACATATACAAGGGACTTAAGCCCGTATACTGGTGCGCACATGACGAGACCGCGCTTGCCGAGGCCGAGATAGAGTATCAGAACGACAAATGCACTTCGATATACGTAAAGTTCAGAGTCCACGACGACAAGGGAAAACTGTCCGACATCTGTGATCTGAACAGGACCTATTTCATCATCTGGACGACCACGACATGGACTCTGCCGGGCAACCTTGCCATTGCGCTCCATCCCGTGAACAAGTATGCGGTCATCAAAGCCGGCGGAGATTACTATATCACAGCCGAAGCTCTTGCCGAAGAGACGATGAGAGCCGCCGGGATAACGGATTTCGAGATCGTCCGTGTGATGAGGGGCGGCGAATTTGAATATATGACCGCATATCACCCGTTCCTTGAAAGGGACAGCCTTGTGGTAAATGCGGACTATGTTACTCTCGACAGCGGCACAGGATGCGTTCACACCGCTCCCGGTTTCGGCGCGGACGACTATCTTACGGGCAGAAAATACGGTCTTGACATAGTTGTTCCCGTGGATGACCGCGGATATCAGACCAAAGACGCGGGAAAGTACGCCGGAATATACTACGAAGAGTCAAACAAAGTCATCTTCGACGACCTTAAAGAGAGCGGCGCGCTGTTCGCGTCAGCTGAGACGGAACATTCATATCCTCATTGCTGGAGATGCAAGAACCCGGTCATCTTCAGAGCGACCCCGCAGTGGTTCTGCTCGGTCGACGCTTTCAAGGACGACGCAGTGAAAGCGTGCGCAGAAGTCGAATGGCTTCCCGCGTGGGGCGGTGAGAGGATCGCCCAGATGGTCAGGGAACGCGCCGACTGGTGTATTTCCAGACAGCGCCACTGGGGCCTGCCTATTCCGGTGTTCTACTGCAGAGAATGCGGCAAACCGATCTGCAACGAAGAGACCATAGAAAAGATATCCAGGGTGTTCGGCGTCCGGGGATCCAATGCGTGGTATGATATGGAACCTTCCGAGATACTCGGTGAGGATTTCAGATGCCCGTTCTGCGGAGCAGATCATTTCGAGCGCGAGACAGACACTCTCGACGGCTGGTTCGACTCAGGATCGACACATTATGCCGTGATTGAGGACGGGAATGCCGAAGGATGGATCTCAAAGTGGCCCGCCGACATCTACCTTGAAGGCGCCGATCAGTACCGCGGCTGGTTCCAGTCATCTCTTCTGACTTCCGTGGGATGCGGTAAGGGAAGCGCGCCTTTCAGGACCGTGCTGACTCACGGATGGGTCGTCGACGGCGAAGGAAAGGCGATGCACAAGTCGCTCGGCAATGACGTCAAGGCCGCCGATGTGATCAAGGTCTACGGAGCGGATATACTCAGACTCTGGGTCGCTTCCAGCGATTACAGGATAGATGTCAGGGTCTCCGATCTGATATTCAAACAGCTTTGCGAGACTTACAGAAAGATCAGGAACACTGCGAGGATCATACTGGCCAACATCGGAGACGCGGACGAGAACGGGAATCCCACCGACTTCGATCCTAACCGCGATATGGTAGACGTAAAGGATATGTATCCGATAGACCGCTGGCTTCTTGCAAGCTACAACAGGCTGATAGAAGACGTCACGGAGAGCTTCGACAGATACGAGTTCCACATGATCTATCACGCGGTCAACAATTTCTGCACGGTGACTCTTTCCAAACTGTATATAGATATCACGAAAGACAGGGTCTATGTGGAAAAGAAAGACGGAAAGGCGAGACGATCAGCCCAGAGCGCAATGTATATCGTGCTTTCCGGTTTGGTGCGTATGATCGCGCCGATGATCTCCTTCACCGCGGATGAGATCTGGCATTATATGCCTCATCTGGCAAGCGACGACACCAGAAGTGTTATGCTCAACGACATGCCCCGCGCTGACGACAGTTACCGCTGCCCTGAGATCGAGGAAAGATACAACAGACTGTTTGAACTCAGGGACGACGTGCTCAAGGCTCTTGAACTTTCGCGTGCGGAAAAGGTCATTGGAAAGTCGCTTGACGCAAGGATCGAGATATATACCGAGGACAGCGGCATAGCCGATCTTCTGGAGTCATTCGGAAAAGAACTGAACGATATCTTTATCGTTTCCGATACGGCGGTCAGAAGGGAAAAGGCTCCGGATGATGCCATTCAGGGCATGTCTTCGGCGATCTCCGTTCTGGTCGGCAAGGCGGACGGTTTCAAGTGCGACAGATGCTGGTCTTATTCCGACGACGGCGAGAAGACTGAGGACGGGTACATCTGCAGAAGGTGCAGTTCGGTCATCTCAGGCCGGTGAACAGATAAGGGCCCAATATAATAAAAAAGGAGTGGCAGCAGACGGTATGCTCATACGGTTTGCTGCCATTGAATTAATGTTAATGAATATTATTCTGATGTTTTCAGTCATGCTGGTATCGGTCGCTGCCGATCAGGTGACCAAGCTTCTGGCGGTGAATTATCTGAAGCCTGCCGGTACGTTTCCCATAATGGAGGGAGCGCTGCACCTGACGTACAGCGAGAACACAGGAGCCGCCTTCGGTATGCTGAAGGATGCCAGATGGGTCTTTATGGTCTTTTCTTCGGTGGCCATAATCGCCATACTCGCATATTTCTTCATAGCAAGACCGAAAAGCAGGACCGTGATAATCTCCCTGGGAATGAGCCTCGGCGGCGGTATAGGAAATATGATCGACCGGGTCTTCCAGGGATATGTCGTGGATTTTATCGATTTCCGGATCATCAACTTCGCCATATTCAACGTCGCGGATTCCTGCATTACCGTCGGAGCGGCCATACTCATCC
>JAGDBK010000101.1 GCA_017959065.1 Clostridia bacterium
AATGCAGGATAAGGTGGTTCGACAGCTGTCTTGACGAATACATGAGACTGTATGACGATCTGCACAGGATCTCCGTGGCGAGAATCAAAAGTCCTGTCCCTCTTACGGAAGATGAAAAGGAAGAGATCCGCGCAAAGCTTGAAAGACAAAAAGGACACAGAGTCGTCACGGAGTGCAGCGTGGATCCGTCCATTATAGGCGGGATCGTTCTGGAAATCGAAGGCGTGATGCTGGACGGAAGTCTCCGAAACAGCCTTCGTGAAGCAAAGGAAGTGATGGCCGATGAATGACAGAGTCAAAGAAATAAGCAATGTCATTAAAGCGCAGATCAAGAATTACGAATCAAGAATAGAAATGAACGAGACCGGCACGGTCATACTCGTCGGTGACGGGATCGCAAGAGTGTTCGGACTTCGCAACTGTATGGCAAGTGAATTGCTTGAATTTGATGACGGAAGTTTCGGCCTTACCCAGAATCTTGAGGAAGAGACAGTTTCCGTAGCGCTTCTTTCCAACAGGAACGGTGTTCGTGAGGGTACGACTGTCCGCCGTACGGGCAGGGTGCTTTCTGTTCCGGTAGGGGAAGCTCTTCTCGGCAGAGTCGTTAATTCTCTGGGAATCCCGGTTGACGGAAAGGGTCCGGTCGAGACAACTGTCACAAGGCCGGTCGAATCAGAGGCCCCCGGCATCATTGAGAGGAAAAGCGTTTCAGTCCCTCTCCAGACCGGGATCAAGGCTATCGACAGCATGATACCGATCGGCAGAGGTCAGAGGGAACTCATTATCGGCGACAGGCAGACCGGAAAGACGGAGATAGCTATCGACACTATAATCAACCAGAAGTCGACCGGTGTTATTTGCATTTATGTGGCGATAGGCCAGAAGAACACCTCCGTCGTTCAGCTTGCGAGTGAACTTGAGAGGAACGGGGCCATGCAGTATACGATCATCGTGTCCGCATCCGCCTCGGAGACAGCATCGCTGCAGTATATCGCGCCTTACGCCGGCTGTGCGATGGCCGAATACTTCAGGGAAAAGGGCAAGGATGTTCTTATCATCTACGACGATCTCTCGAAACACGCCGTAGCGTACAGGGCGCTTTCCCTGCTGATAAGACGGCCGCCGGGAAGAGAGGCTTATCCGGGAGACGTTTTTTACCTTCATTCCAGGCTGCTCGAGCGTGCCGCATGCGTGGCACCGGAGTTCGGCGGTGGTTCGATCACGGCTCTTCCGATTATAGAAACGCAGGCGGGAGACGTATCCGCCTATATTCCGACCAACGTTATATCTATAACCGACGGACAGATATTCCTTGAGACCGAACTGTTCCATTCCGGCATCATGCCGGCGATAAACCCCGGGATCTCTGTAAGCAGGGTCGGCGGTTCGGCTCAGCTGAAAGCAATGAAAAAAGTATCGGGCGAACTTAAGCTGCTTTATTCGCAGTACAGGGAACTGCAGTCATTCTCGCAGTTCGGCAGCGATCTTGACGAGGACACCAAGGCAAGACTGGCGCTGGGTGAAAGGATCGTTGAGGTCCTGAAGCAGAAGAGGAATGCTCCTGTCAGGGTCGGATGTCAGGTTGCAATCGTTTATGCCGTTATTAACGGATATCTTGACAGCGTAGAAGTGTCAGATGTCCACAGTTATGAGAAGCGGCTGTTCGAGAAGCTCACAGGCGATTATGAAGATCTTCTGGTAAGATTTGAATCGGGATATTTTGACGATTCCGATGTCGAGACGCTCAAAAAGGCACTTTCCGAGATGCAGGGGTGAACTGAATGGGTTTTGATACTAAAAAGCTTCGGAACCGGATCAAAAGCGTCAACTCGACGATGCACCTCACCAAGGCAATGGGCCTTGTCGCATCGTCAAAAATCAGGAAAGCCCTCGACGCGATGTCGGTCAGCCGGGATTATTCCCGTGAGATGGAAAAGGCGGTTATGTCGCTCGCTTCATCGGCCGAATGCCGTAACAGCCCGTTTCTGCGCAAAAACGGCGAAAAGACGCGTCTTGTGGTTATAGCGGGCGATCGAGGTCTTGCAGGCGGGTACAATGCAAATGTGTTCAGACTTTTGAGAAATTATCCGGATGCCGAAGTGATCCCGATAGGTAAAAAGATCGCCGACAGACTGAGAGCGGAACCGCTGAGCGTTGAACGTTTTTCAACCGAACAGGCTCTGCGGATGGCTGAAAAACTGTGCCGCGGCTTTGCCGACGGCGAATACGACCGCCTCGGTATTATCTGCACAAGGTATATCTCCATGATGACCCAGGAGGCAGTGATAAAATGGGTGCTCCCGATCATCCCGGAAGAGAAAGCGTCACGGATAGTACCGGTATTTGAACCCGGCGGTATGAAAGTACTGTCCGAAACCGTTAAGGAGTATGTGGCAGGGACGCTGATAGCGGAGGCGCGCGAGAGTTTTGCCAGCGAAGTCGCTGCAAGAAGGTGTGCGATGGACGCCGCGGATAAAAACGCTCAGGTCATGCTGGACGATCTTCATCTCGCATACAACCGTGCGAGACAGGGGTCCATTACTCAGGAACTCATCGAGATCGTTTCCGGCGGAAACACATGATCCTGACAGCAGCGATAGTCAATCGATTAATTCTTTTTTTGAGGTAATAAGATGTCTGAAAATCGCAGAGGTTCTGTTTCGCAGATCATGGGTCCGGTCGTTGACATAAGATTCGACGGGGGTAATCTTCCCGCGATCTTCAACGCGCTCACTATTCCCAACGGAGATAAGACGCTCACCGTCGAAGTCGCGCAGCACATTGGCGACAACACTGTGCGCTGCATAGCTATGGCTTCCACGGACGGTCTCAAAAGGGGAACCGAAGTAACCGATACTGGTGGGCCCATAAGTGTTCCGGTCGGAAGATGTACTCTCGGAAGGATATTCAATGTTCTCGGCGACCCGGTGGACAACCTTCCCGCTCCGGAGTGCAGTGAAAAATGGAATATCCACCGTCCCGCGCCGAGATTTGAGGATCTGTCGACTTCTACGGATATCCTTGAGACCGGAATAAAGGTAATAGATCTCATATGCCCGTATTCCAAGGGCGGAAAGATAGGGCTGTTCGGCGGAGCGGGCGTAGGTAAGACAGTCCTGATCATGGAACTCATAAACAATATCGCAAAGGAGCACGGCGGCCTTTCTATGTTCACCGGGGTCGGCGAACGTACGCGCGAGGGAAACGATCTCTACAACGAGATGAAGGAGTCCGGAGTGCTGTCGAATACTACGCTTGTCTACGGACAGATGAATGAGCCCCCCGGAGCCAGAATGAGAGTCGGGCTCTCCGGACTGACTATGGCCGAGTATTTCAGGGACAGGGAGAATCAGGACGTTCTTCTGTTTATTGACAATATCTTCAGGTTCACGCAGGCCGGCTCAGAGGTGTCCGCTCTTCTGGGACGCATGCCTTCCGCTGTCGGTTATCAGCCGACGCTGGCAAACGAAATGGGTACTCTACAGGAGAGGATAACTTCGACAAGACAGGGATCGATCACATCGATTCAGGCAGTATATGTTCCGGCAGACGATCTGACCGATCCGGCGCCGGATACAACATTTGCCCATCTTGACGCTACTACGGTCCTTTCAAGGACCATTGCTTCCCAGGGCATTTACCCCGCAGTGGATCCGCTGGAATCCACCAGCCGTATCCTTGCCCCGGAGGTACTCGGGAAAGAACATTACAATGTTGCAAAGGAAGTACAGAGAATACTTCAGCGGTATCAGGAACTGATGGATATAATCGCCATAATGGGAATGGATGAACTGTCTGACGAAGACAAGCTCCTTGTCCAAAGGGCAAGAAAGATACAGAGATTCCTTTCTCAGCCTTTCCATGTTTCCGAGACGTTCACGGGCATTCCTGGCATATATGTTCCGCTTTCCGAAACGATCAGAGGTTTTAAGGAAATCGCCGAAGGAAAGCATGACAATATTCCGGAGTCTGCATTTCTGTTCGTGGGTTCGATCGACGAGGCGGTGGAGAAAGCAAGGAGAACCAGATCTTGAATAACTTCAAATTAAAGGTGATCTCTCCGGATAAATGCTTTTTTGAAGGAGAAGCGGTCAATCTTTCTCTCAGAGCTGCCGAGGGCGATCTTGCTGTCATGGCGGGTCACATTCCGCTCGTGACAACCGTGCGCCCGTGCGATTTTTCAATTGAGACCGTCAGCGGAGAGATCCTCGAGGGCCATACTGACGGCGGAATACTGAATGTGGCAACTGACTGCGTCACACTCATGTCGGCTTCATTTTCATAAGACCGGTTGTTCCCGATGTCTGCTTGATCAGTGAATCAGGATTTCAGATCTATGATACTGCATGAAAAAACGCGATCATTTCATGCCCGGACGAGTATTATCACAGCAAAAGAAACGGCAGCCGAATTCCGGCTGCCGTTTGGTTTTATATCATTCTTTTTTAAGAGCCTGACTGATCCTGTTTAAAATCCTCTGCCGATACAGAATGCTCAATCCGCTCCCATTTTACCCGCTTGAACAGCGAAATAAGGGAGATCGGAATAAATGACGCCATGAAGATCGGAAACGTGAAAACAGACAGAATCTTTTTATACCCTTTGGCACGTATCCTTTTCCACTCCTTGATTACGACCAGCCATCCAATCAGGAAAAATGAACCGTAAATATACAGCAGCATTTTTAAAATAGCTGTCAGCGTAACAAGGAAATTAGCTCCGAGGATGATGCCGAGAATAGTGAGTGCAAGATTCACTATTACGGAGAAAAGCGACAAAAAGATAGCCGGAACCGAGAACATCAGCATATCGAAGCAGGCGAAGTTGCCCCTGAAAATGCCCTTAAAAAGCCGACCGCCGTAATATCTTATGGCCTGAAGATTGCCTCTCGACCAGCGGATCCTCTGCTTCCACGACTGGCTGAATTTCTGCGGCTGCTCGTCGTACAGCTCGGCTTTGTCGCAGAAAGCGATCTTTTTGTCCTGCACGACCTGAGACATCGTGAATTCAATATCTTCTGTAAGCATATGGAAAGGCCAGTCTTTTAATTCCTCAGCTATCTTGCGGCTGAAGAAGAACCCTGTCCCGCTGACATTGCAGCTTGTTCCGAGGAGATATCTGGAATGGTTCAGGAATCTGTTTTCGCGAAGGAAGAACAAGGTGCTGGTCGCGGAGACCCAAGTATCCGAAAAGTTTTTGCTGTTCCTGTAACAGGTGATTATATCATGACCTTCCGAGAAGGTATTGTTCATCTGCTCAATAAAATCCGGCTTCAGAAGATTATCTGCATCGAAAACAAAGTATCCGTCAAATCCTTCTGCATAATCTTTTTTGATGTTCTGAAGAAGCGCCTGAAGGGCATAACCTTTCCCGACGAGTTCCTTGTTCTCACGCTCATAGACAATCGCGCCGTGCTCTCTCGCGATTTCAGCGGTTCTGTCTGAACAGTTGTCCGCGATCAAAAACACATGAATTTTTGACTGATCGTACGTTTGTTCGGCAATGCAGTCGATAAGATCACCGATAACATTTTCTTCATCCCTTGCGCAAATAAGCACCGCAAAATCATGGTCCTGGGGAGCGCTTTTGGGTATCTTCTTCTTCCCGAGGATGAACGGTATAAACATGTATATGAACTGGTAAAAATAGATGAGGAAGAATAATATGGAGATAATGTCATCTATTATGTGCAATAATCCCATGATTACCCCTGTATCAAAAGAATTGAAATTCTCCAAACAAAGAACAACGATCTGCTAAAGAAACACTACAATAGTATTATATCATAATTGTACTGTAAGTCAAGTTAATGAGGCCATATTTACGATACTGTTGACCGTTATGAGACTTTGCCGGATTTGTATGGATACTCCGTAGAGGGATAATAATCAGCATCTTTTTTCGGTGATCCGGTCATGCACAAAACAGAATACGAATTATAATAATGACGATCGATCAGAGAAAAAGAACGGATTTCGACCCGGCCGGGCCACATCATCATTGACAAAACCAGTGCGTTTTGCTAGAATAACTGTCGATTGATGACAAGATAACAACGGGGTGTGGCTCAGTTGGTAGAGCGCTTGGTTTGGGACCAAGATGCCGCAGGTTCGAATCCTGTCACTCCGACCATAAACGGCGGAACGCGGCTTTTTTAGCTTCGAATCCGTCCGTTTTTCTTTTTGACAGGCAATTTTCCGCACCCGGATTTCATACCGGAAAAAGAATCCCCGCCGTTCCTTCATTACCTGACGGAAAACGGCGGGGAAT
>JAGDBK010000014.1 GCA_017959065.1 Clostridia bacterium
ATCCGGTCTAAGACCACGCCTGGAGGCCATTCCTTCCTCTTCCATTTCGGTGAGGATCTCCATATACGTCCTGTCTTCGGGATCCTTGAAATGTACATTGTATGATATCCTTTGCGGGTCTACATTTATATTCGAATAGGTATCATTTTTGCGTTCATTGTGCCTCTCAGAGGCTCCGATCGAGGAGGCCCCGTATTGTTTCACTCTGACGCAGCTAAAATCGGTTTTAGGCATGTTTTTCCTTTCTTTTCGGCCCAGATCTTGATCTGAGCATTTCGTAAATATGCGGATCGATGTGCTGTTTTCCGTTACACAACATTCCCTGAATGTGTGTAACCCACTATGACACTTTCACGGCCTTGCGACCGTGCAAAGATGTCGTGGGCAAGGGGAGAGCCCCTTGACTCCCGGAGGACAGCAATAAAAGACAGTGCCAGTAGTCGGGCACTGCATTTATTGCCCTGGTTTTGTTACCAGCCGAGAAACAAAAACCGATGTGGTCCCAAGATGTCAATAAGTCAATAAGGCGGTATGAATCAGGGGAAGAGGTCAATTAATGACTTCTTCCCCCGACTCGTTGTACTTATTGACTTATTGAACTGTTCCCGTCGGGAAGATACCAGGTCCACAGATCTCCGATCTTTATCGACCTGGCATTTACAGACTTCTTTGCTTTTTTGATCGTGCCCTGTTTGAAGCCTGCGTCTTTCAGCCGCGCTTCACACTCCGCTGCCGGATGCGGCCTGTTGTCTGAGAGCATTTCCTGAATATAGTCTGCTGCTTCGCGCGTCTTATCAGCCGGCCTTCCGATCGTGGTCGTACAGAATCCCTTCATCAGTTTTTCTGCTGTTGATTCAATCTCTTCTTCGAAGGTGATGCCGCTCTCATTAATCCTGAAGGCAATCCCGGTGCCCAGAGGAGACAGGTTTGATTTCGCCTGGACAAAATATCTTTTGTCCTGCTCTTCCGGATCTCTGAGAAGCATCATGACGCTTCTTACGGAACCGGAGATATCGACGGAGCCGGTGACTCGGTACAGAGCTTTCAGTCCTTCTGCCTTATTCATGTGAGAGATGGCGACGATGGCACACCCGGTATCCTTGGCGACCTGTGCGAGGCAGCTGAACTGAGGCCGGACCTCATTGGCTGCATTCATGTTTACATTTCCGATGTAAGCGCTGACAGGATCCAGGATCAGGAGCTTTGCTCCTGTACGGAGGATGGCTTCTCTGATGCGTTCATCCGAGAAGGTGAGCCGCTTCTTGTCTTCCCTGATGAAGAACAGTTTTGTGCGGTCACCTCCGGCTTTGATGAATCTGGGAATGATCGTATCCTCCGGATCATCTTCAGTCGTCTGGTAGATCACTGTGATGGGATCCATCTGTTCTTCCGGCTCAGCGAAGGGGAGGAGATCTCCCCTTGTAAGTGCGGCTGCGATCGTCAGCATGAAGGTGCTTTTTCCTTCACCAGGATCTCCGGTGAGAAGTGACAGCTTTCCGAATGGAAAGTAGTTCTTCCACAGCCATCTGACAGAGACTGGATCGATCTCGTCTGCTCTGATCAGTTCCAGATTACTGCTCTGCTCATGATGCTTCTTTGATTCGTTATATCTTCGCAAAAGCTCCAGAGCTTCAAAATTGTTCTTGTACAATGGCCCTGAAACGAGTACACTGTCTTCAGAAGATTGGGGTGATCGCTCGTCATTTGTTGCAGCAAATGATTTCGGAGCGGTCATTTCGTTTTCTTGCATGTATTCACGCTCCTTTCATACCTCCGAGAATTACTGTGATCAAATTGATGTTTTCAAGCAGGTCTTCGTCTACGGACTGACCTGCTTCTATTCTTTTAAGCTGATCCAGGATAGCTTCCAAATGATCCTTGAGTGCTTTGTACACTCTGGGGTTGCCTTGGACGACGATGTCTCTGTTGAGACATCTCCGGTAGCAATATTCCTGTTTCGGCAATCCTGAGAGAGCGACTGCGGTATTGATCTGCTCGTTTTCTTCCGGCGATACCCTGAATGCTACAGTTAAACTCCTGAAACGGTTGTGCTTGTCTACATTTTTCTTTTGCATTTCAGATTGTCCTTTTCTGCTCTTGAAGTTTGCTGACCATTTCTTTCTGAACGGATGGGAAGAGGTGAGAGTATCTGTATGTGATCTCAATAGCCTCGTGGCCTACCCGTTCCGCAATTGCCAGCGGTGTGAATCCCATATTAATCAGCAGGCTGATGTGACTGTGCCGAAGATCATGAATGCGGATCGTCTTGACCCCTGCAAGCTTGGAATACTTTTTCATTTTCAGAAGCAGGTAGTCTTTGCTGACTGGGAACAATCTATCGTCCGGATCGATATGATACTGGAGGGAGATATATTCTTTAACTTCCTCAACCAGGAACGAGGGAATCGAGACAGTCCTGACACTTTTCTTAGTTTTCGGTTTGGTTATGACATCCTGTCCATGAATCCGATGGTATGTTTTGGTGATAGAAAGGGTTTGATTGTCATAGTCAAAGTCCGACGGTGTCAGAGCCAACAGCTCTCCTTCTCTAATCCCGGTCCAGTACAATACCTCGAAGGCGTAGTATGAGAGCGGATCATTCATAGCTTGGTAACTGAACTTTTCGTATTCCTCCTTGGTCCAGAAGTTGATTTTTACTTCATCTTCTGATCCCATATTTCCGACTTTACGAGCCGGGTTTGATCGGAGGTCATAGTTGTTTACTGCGAAATTGAAGATGCAGCTGAGCTGGTTGTGGATAGTCTTGAGATAGCTTTTAGAATACGACCCTCCGTTCTCGGATTGATGGGATATCAGTTCATTCTGCCATGCAATCACATCCCGGGTTGTTATAGCGTTTACTGCTTTTCCTCCGAAATACGGAATTATATGTGCCCTGATTACATGCAGTTTCATCTCATAAGTGCTTTGCTTTAGTCTGGGTTTCATCGTCTCAAGATAGATATCGATGAAATCTGACATCTTCATATCCATACTTGCATTCTGCTGTAATTCGAAATCGTTCTCCCATAGAACGGCATCTTTCTTGGTTGTGAAGCCTCTCTTGCATTTTTGCTTTCGCTTTCCCTTCGAATCAAAGTAGTAAACCATCGAATACCATTTTCCGGTACTCTTATCCTTGTACACCGACATTTTTGTTATCCTCCGTGAAAAACCTTTTCATGAAATAATTGCGGTCTGTCCGTCCCTGGATGACGATCAGTCCTTTGGCTTTAAGCTCTTCATTGAGCATGCGGATGTACTTGTAGCTGGAAGCCTTTGTAACACCAAGGATCTCAGCTACTTCGTCTGGGTAGATAAATCTTTTTTCCATTTTTTCTCCTTTTCTTTTTTCTGCACAAATACTTCTTTCGTGTCGGAATACTTGCTGAGTCGCCTTCCGATTCGCCCGGGCGAGGATGCCGTCCCGGTCTGTGCGTCCCGGGTTTCGGCGGTTTTACTATATGGAAACCTTCCACAACTTAAACCAAAATAGGTAAGTAATGGCTATTATAATATTCAACAAAAGTTAAGTCAATACCGAAATTATTACGAAAATTAAACAAAATACGGTATTTTCTATTGACTGGCTTAAACGCAGATGTTAAAATGAGCGCAAGGTTGATAAAGGATGGTAAATCCTGATAAATCTGCATAAAAGATAACGGAGGACATTTTTATGTCTGTTGGCAGCAGAATTCGTCATTTTAGGCAAAAAAATAATTTAAAACAGCGAGAACTTGGGTTGATGATTGGGCTTTCAGATGTATCTGCAGAGGTCAGAATCAACCAATATGAGTCCGGGGCGAGAACTCCGAGGCCTGATGTACTCCAAAAGCTTGCTGATGTGTTTCATATTTCACCTCGTGCATTGATCGATTCAGATGTTTATTCGGGTATCGGATTTATGCATACGATGTTTGCTATTGAAGATACCTACGATCTGGAAGTTATGCGTATGGGAACAGATGTTGTTGTGCGATTCAAGGATGCGAGCGTGGCGAGTATGGGACCGACTTCTACAACACCTGCTGTGGAGACTTGTCTGCTTGAATGGGCCACGAAATATATGAGCTGGCAGAATGGGGAGATCACCAGAGAAGAGTATGATTCCTGGCGGTACAACTTCCCGGAGGAATACCTGAAAGAAGTCGAAGAGACATACACTGAGGATCAGATGCCATCTCCGTATATGGAGAAGTACATATCCCTGAAAAAAGAATTAGATCAGAGCAAGTAACTAAACTGTCAAAGCAATAAAAAAGCCCGATTTAAATGCCATTTCTTGACATCTAAATCAGGTTTTTAAATACTGTACAGTATTTTATAGTGTGGTTGTTATTATCAAATTATTATCAATTTGACTTTTGAGAGTCCGCAAACCCTAGTAAATACAGGGGTTTCCGCGATTCACTCAACTATTCCCACTCTATCGTGGAGACGGGTTTGTCCGACATATCCCACAGCACGCGGTTTACACCGGGGACCTCAGCGATAACTCTGTCGCGGATCGTGCGGAGGGTATTCCAGGGGAGGACGACCGATTCGGCTGTGACTGCGTCGACCGTGTTGATGGCACGGATGACGACTGCCCAGCCCATATAGCGTTTGCCGTCCTTGATGCCGGTGGATTGCATGTCGGGGATGACGGCGAAATACTGCCAGGGCGTCTCGTCGAGCTTTCCGATCTCTTCTCTCACGATGGCGTCCGCTTCACGGAGCGATTCAAGTCTGTCTCTGGTGATGGCGCCTACGCAGCGGACTCCGAGTCCGGGACCGGGGAAGGGCTGGCGGTATACCATGTTGTCGGGAAGTCCGAGCGTTTTGCCTACTACTCTCACTTCATCCTTATACAGGAGTTTGACCGGTTCGACAAGCTCGAAATCGAGATCTTCCGGCAGGCCGCCGACGTTGTGGTGGGCCTTTACGCCGTCGCTATCCAGAATGTCGGGGTAGATCGTTCCCTGGGCGAGGAATTCGATTCCGTCGAGCTTTTTCGCTTCTTCTGCGAAAACGTCTATGAACTCTTTTCCGATTATCTTGCGCTTCTGCTCGGGATCGGACACGCCGGCCAGCTTATCCAGGAACCTGTCGACAGCGTCGACATAGATGAGGTTTGCGTCCATCTGATCGCGGAAGACCCTGATGACCTGCTCGGGCTCGCCTTTGCGCAGCAGGCCGTGGTTGACATGCACACAGGTGAGCTGTTTTCCTATCGCTTTGATGAGAAGAGCGGCGACTACGGATGAGTCTACGCCGCCGGACAGGGCGAGAAGGACTTTTTTGTCTCCGACTTGTTCCCTGACGGCTTCCACCTGTTCATTGATGAACGCTTCCGCCAGTTCCGGGGTATTGATCCTTTTCATTGACTCGGGACGAACGTTATCTGACATTTTTCTCCTCCATATTATTCCTGCGGACGGAAAACGAATCCGTTCTCATCCGCTTTATCGATTATTGCAAGGCTCTTGAGATCATAGCCCTTTGCGCGCAGGTCCGCTCCTCCGGGCTGGAATCCCTTTTCGATGGCGATACCGATGCCGACGAGCTCCGCACCGGCCTGTTCTATGATGTCGATCAGACCGCTGATGGCCTGACCGTTTGCCATGAAGTCGTCGATCACAAGCACTTTGTCATCCTTAGTCAGCCACTCCTTGCTGAGAGTCAGCTTGACGGGTTTGTTGTAGGTGTATGACCTGATATCGCTGGTGTAGACGTCTCCGGAGATGTTGTCGCTCTTTGCCTTCTTGGCATAGATGAGCGGAACGCCGAATTCCTCCGCGCAGACGGTGGCGATGGGTATCCCGGATGCCTCTATGGTGACTACGCATGTGATCTTGCTCGTGTCGAACAGTCTTCCGAACTCCTTTGCGCACACGCGAAGCAGGCTGACGTCGACCCTGTGGTTGAGGAATCCATCGACTTTGATGATGTCTCCGGGAAGGATCTTGCCTTCTGATCTGATGCGGTCTTCTAGCAGTTTCACTGTTCTATAACGCTCCTTATAAAAAGATGATCAAAGAGAGAATCTTTCCGCAAAGGTGCGGATGAACGGCACCGATGTGTTGAGATAAGAGGAGATGAGAACCGTCTCGTCGAACTGTTCTCCGGCGTCATCGTCGGCGTTGTCGGAGATGATCTTGACCAGGCAGAAAGGTATGCCGTTCTTGAGAGCGATGTGGGCAATGGCCGCTCCTTCCATCTCGACGCAGGAACAGCCGGTCTTTTCTATGATGGAAGCCTTGAGGGCATTGTCGGAGATGAACTGGTCGCCTGAAGCCACGGTCCCGTCCCTGTACACGACGCCCATCTCCTCAAGGATCTGCCTTGCGGTCCCGCGCATTCCGGCGTCCGGGATGAACTCGGAGGTTCCCGGTGCATCCTGGGAGATGAAGTTCTCGGGGAAAAGATCGTGATAGACCACGCGGTCTGCCAGCACGGCGCCGCCCAGAGGGAGGTCGCAGGCATTGCCGGCAAGGCCGATATTGAGTATGGCTTCGCACTTAAGCACGCTCACCAGCACCTGCACGCAGGCTCCGGCATTTACCTTTCCGATCCCGCTGAGGGCTATCACGGCGGTGTTCTTGCCGAAAGGAACCTCCGCGTACCTGACGCCGCAGACGGTCCTGATCTCGCCCTGTTCATCTATGCGGCCTATCTCGGCCTCAAATGCGACCACAACACCCAAACGCATATCTTCACCTCATACATTGAAACGGAAGAGCGTAACGTCTCCGTCCTTCATTACGTAATCTTTTCCTTCGCTTCTGATCAGACCCTTCTCTTTGCAGGCCTGCATGCTTCCCATTTCCCTGAGAGTCTCGAACGGAACTATCTCGGCTCTGATGAAGCCTCTCTCGAAGTCGCTGTGTATCTTTCCCGCGGCCTGCGGAGCTTTCGTGCCCTTCTTTATGGTCCAGGCCCTGACTTCATCGGCACCGCCGGTCAGGAAGCTGATGAGACCGAGGAGGGAGTATCCCTCCTGGATGAGCTGCTCGAGGCCGCTGTACTCTATGCCGAGATCCTCCAGGAACGCCTTCTTCTCCTCGAGGTCGAATCCCGCGATCTCCTCCTCCGTCTTGGCACAGATGACCACGACGCCGCTTCCGTCTCTCGCCGCATATTCTCTGACCTGCTCCACGTAGGCATTGTCCGCCCCGTCCATGAGGTCGTCCTCGGAGATGTTGGCAGCGTATATGACCGGCTTCGCGGAGAGCAGGGGAATGTCGTTGAACAGATCCCTGTCGGATTCGGAGACTTCGAACGCTCTGGCGTTGTTGCCTTCGTTAAGGAAGGCGTTGAGCCTGGTCAGGAATTCAAGTTCGGAAGCGAGAGTTCTGTCTCCCTTCGCGGCTTTGGACGTCTTGTCTATGCGGCGGGAGAGGATCTCGATATCGGAAAGAAGCAGTTCATAGTTGACCGTCTCTATGTCCCTGATGGGATCCACCGACCCGTCCACATGTATGATCTCGGTGCTGTCGAAGCATCTCACCACATGGATGATAGCGTCGCACTGACGTATGTTCTCCAGGAACTTGTTGCCCAGGCCTTCGCCCTTGGATGCGCCGCGGACAAGGCCCGCGATGTCGACGAACTCGATGGTGGCGGGAGTGTATTTCTTGGGACTGTAGTAATCGGCCAGCCAGTCCAGACGGCTGTCCGGGACTGCGACCGTGCCGATGTTTGGCTCGATGGTGC